>NZ_JBGFSM010000005.1:275492-275692 GCF_041679265.1 Autumnicola aciditolerans | reverse complement strand
TTGGCGGAAAAAACTCCGAACTCTAAACTACAAACTTTGAACTATTAACACCACCCCGGCCTACGGCCACCCTGCCCGACACAGTCATTCAGGCGGGCCCTCCTTTTTAAGGAGGGGAGCTTTAAAACAACAGTTAATAAATAGTAAAATAAAAAAAATCCCGAAGCAGAAATTCTACTTCGGGATCTATATTTTCGTCT
>NZ_JBGFSM010000005.1:267976-275392 GCF_041679265.1 Autumnicola aciditolerans | reverse complement strand
AACGTCTAACGTCTAACGTCTAACGTCTAACGTCTAACGTCTAACGTCTAACGTCTAACGTCTAACGTCTAACGTCTAACGTCTTATTTCTCATTTACAAGCACCCAATCCCCCTTATCCAGAAGCGGAATGGCCTGTTTGTACTTCACCGTTTTATTTTCTCCGCTCATCACGTTCTTAATGGTGACCCTGTCGTTCCGGCCAATTTTTGGGTGATCTCTCACCACAGTTTCAGTGACCTGAGGTTTGGGTTGCTGGCGCTGCCCGGCGGCACGGCTTTGTGCGGCCCGTTCATCCATATTAGGAATTTCTTCTTTTGTAGTTTCTACTTTTTCACGCCTTCTTGTTTGTCTCGCTTCATGAATGTTGGAAGTATTCCCTTCAGGAATTTCTCCTTTAAACAAGAAGGAAATTACATCACGGTTTACCTGGTCTATCATGGTTTTGAAAAGTTCAAACGCTTCAAATTTATAGATCAGTAACGGATCTTTTTGTTCGTGAACCGCCAACTGCACACTCTGTTTTAGCTCATCCATTTTTCTAAGGTGAGTTTTCCAGGCATCGTCTATAATGGCAAGAGTGATATTTTTCTCAAAATCCTTAACCAGTTGTTTCCCTTCAGTCTCATAAGCCTTTTCAAGGTTGGTGACTACCTGAAGTGTTTTTGCACCATCGGTAAATGGGACTGAAATTCTTTCAAAATTATTGCTTTCATCTTCATAAACCTGCCTTATTACCGGGTATGCCCTGGAAGCACTATGCTCCATTTTCTCCTCGTAATGTTTATAAGCGGCTTTATATACTTCTCCCGCGATTTTTTGAACATTCATTTTTGCGAAATCCTCTTCAGAAACAGGGGAGCTCATGGAGAAATACCGAATAAGTTCAAATTCAAAATTCTTAAAGTCAGATGCCGCTTTATTGGTTTCGGCAATAGCTTCAGAAGTGTCAAAAATCATATTGGCGATATCTACTCTCAAACGGTCACCAAAGAGGGCATGATAACGGCGCTTGTAAATTACCTCACGTTGCGCATTCATCACATCATCATACTCCAGCAGCCTTTTCCTGATGCCGAAGTTATTTTCTTCCACTTTTTTCTGGGCACGCTCAATGGATTTGGAGATCATGGAATGCTGAATCACTTCACCTTCTTCAAGGCCCATACGGTCCATTAATTTTGCAATACGTTCTGATCCAAAAAGTCGCATCAGGTTATCTTCCAGGGAAACATAAAACTGTGAACTTCCCGGGTCTCCCTGCCGGCCACTACGCCCACGCAGCTGCCTGTCTACTCGCCTGGAATCGTGGCGCTCTGTACCCACGATGGCCAGACCGCCTGCTTCTTTTACTTCCTTACTCAGCTTTATATCGGTACCCCGTCCTGCCATGTTGGTGGCGATGGTCACAATACCAGATTTCCCAGCTTCGGCAACAATATCAGCCTCTTTTTTATGCAATTTCGCGTTCAATACGTTGTGGGGTACATTCCTTAGCTTAAGCATACGGCTAAGCAATTCTGAGATTTCTACGGAAGTGGTTCCAATAAGTACCGGCCTGCCCGCATTAGAAAGCTCTGTTACATGATCTATCACCGCGTTGTATTTTTCGCGCTTGGTTTTATAAACCAGGTCTTCCTTATCTTTCCTGGCGATAGGACGGTTAGTAGGAATTTCTACCACATCAAGTTTATAGATTTCCCACAATTCTCCAGCTTCAGTTACCGCAGTACCCGTCATTCCGGATAGTTTACGATACATCCTGAAGTAATTCTGAAGGGTAACCGTAGCGAAGGTTTGTGTAGCGTCTTCAATTTTAACGCTTTCCTTGGCTTCAATCGCCTGGTGTAGGCCGTCACTGTAGCGGCGGCCTTCCATGATACGGCCGGTTTGCTCGTCTACAATCTTTACTTTATTTTCAATCACCACATATTCGGTATCTTTTTCAAATAAAGTATAAGCTTTTAGAAGCTGGCGCATCGTATGGATTCGCTCGCTTTTCACACTGTAATCACGGAAAAGTTCTTCTTTTTTCTCCGCTTCTTCTTCTTTGGGAAGATCTTCTTTTTCAATTTTGGCAATTTCCATCCCAATTTCCGGCATTACAAAGAAATCCGGATCCCCGTTGGCAGAAAGGTATTCTATTCCTTTATCGGTAAGGTCTATCTGGTTAGTCTTTTCATCTATAGTAAAATAAAGCTCCTCGTCAATTTTAGGCATTTCACGGTTGTTGTCCTGCATGTAGTGATTTTCGGTCTTTTGCAGTAACTGCTTGATCCCTTCTTCACTTAAATACTTGATGAGTGCTTTGTTTTTAGGAAGGCCTCGGTAAACCCTTAGCAACTGCTTTCCGCCTTCTTTGGTATCTCCTGAAGCAATTAGTTTTTTTGCCTCTGCAAGAACTTTCACCAGGTGTTTGCGCTGTACTTCTACAATATTGGCAACCGCAGGCTTTAATTCGTCAAACTCGTGAATATCTCCTTTAGGAATAGGACCTGAAATAATTAACGGGGTACGGGCATCGTCCACCAATACGGAATCC
The DNA here is from genome assembly GCF_041679265.1 of Autumnicola aciditolerans. Lineage (NCBI taxonomy): Bacteria > Pseudomonadati > Bacteroidota > Flavobacteriia > Flavobacteriales > Flavobacteriaceae > Autumnicola > Autumnicola aciditolerans. Next base: position 272,851 of record NZ_JBGFSM010000005.1, on the reverse strand, counting down.
ACTTCATCCACAATCGCGTAATTGTGAGGGCGCTGTACCAAATCGTTTGGAGAGTGGGACATGTTGTCCCTTAGGTAATCAAACCCAAATTCGTTATTGGTTCCGTAGGTAATATCTGCATTATATGCTTTTCTTCGTGCGGCAGAATTTGGCCTGTGGTAATCTATACAATCTACACTAAGCCCGTGGAATTCAAAAATTGGCGCCATCCATGCGCTGTCCCTTTTTGCCAGGTAATCGTTAACGGTTACAAGGTGCACCCCGTTCCCGGTTAAGGCATTAAGGTACATAGGGAGCGTTGCCACAAGTGTTTTACCTTCCCCGGTTTGCATCTCGGCAATTTTTCCCTGGTGCATGGCCACACCACCAATAAGCTGCACATCGTAATGCACCATATCCCAGGTTACCGGTTTACCGGCAGCATCCCAGGAATTGCTCCAGATGGCATTGTCGCCGTCCAGAGTCACGTAATCTTTTTCTGCGGAAATTTCCCGGTCAAAGGTTGAAGCTGTTACTTTAAGCTCGGAATTAGCCACAAAACGTTTGGCGGTTTCTTTTACCGTGGCAAAGGCTTCCGGAAGGATATCATTTAGAACATCTTCAGAGATTTCGTAAGCTTTGTCTTTTAAAGCATCTATTTCAGTATAGATATCCTCTTTTCTGGTAATATCTTCAGATTCGTCTGCTTCCTTCTCCAGGCTGGCAATCTTCTGGTTTACTTCTTCAAGAGCTTCAGCAATTTTTGCTTTAAATGAAGATGTTTTAGCTCTTAATTCGTCCAGGCTCAGGGCTTCAAATTCAGCTTCAAAAGCCTTTATTTTTTCAACTATGGGTTGTATTTCCTTGACGTCTTTTTTGGACTTGTCGCCAACAAATACTTTTAATACAGAATCTAAAAAACTCATAATAGTTTTTTGTTTTAATAGGGTTCAAATGTAAGCAAAAAAAAAGCCTCACTTTGGAGACTTTTTTGCTTTATTTTTTATGTTTCATTTTAATATTCATCCTCATTCCAGAGATAATCATCATCTGTGGGATAATCTGGCCAAATTTCTTCAATAGAATCATAGGAGTCTCCTTCATCCTCGATGGCCTGTAGATTTTCAACAACTTCCAATGGAGCTCCGGTTCTAATCGCATAGTCAATTAACTCGTCTTTTGTGGCAGGCCAAGGCGCATCACTTAAATAAGATGCTAATTCTAAAGTCCAATACATGGTTGAAATCGGTTTATAATTTCTGCAAAAATAATTTTTTTACCGATATAGCCAAGAAAAAAATCTAATAATTAATCAATACTGTTAAGAACTTATTCCAGTTTTAATTCCCGGAAGAATATATTTTAGAAGAAAACAGAGACAGCAAAGTTATTTTTTTTCGGGGATCCATTTTACCTCCTCAGCACGGAAGTATTTTGACAATTTTCGTGCCAGTACAAATAAATAATCAGAAAGCCTGTTAAGATATTTTAAAACCCTTTCATCAAAAGCCTCTATTTCATTTAATGCTGTGGCCATACGCTCTGCCCGCCGGCATACACAGCGTGCAATGTGACAAAATGACACGCTTTGATGCCCCCCCGGAAGTATAAAATGAGTCATTTCAGGCAGTGCTTCATTCATGATATCAATTTCCTGTTCCAGGAATTCTATATCCCGGCTGGTTAATTTAGGAATATTCAACCTGTCTTTTCCATTTTTAAGGGTGGCACGGGCAGGGTCTGTGGCCAGTATGGAGCCAATGGTAAAGAGCCTGTCCTGGATCTTCATAAGGTTAATTTTATCATTTTCTTCAATTTCCTGGTCTCTAAGCAGGCCAATATGGGAATTAAGTTCATCTACGGTCCCATAACTTTCAATCCTTATATGATGTTTGGGAACTCGCGTACCCCCAAATAAAGCTGTTGTTCCTTTATCTCCTGTTTTGGTGTAAATCTTCATATCTTCTTTAGTTTAGAGGCGGAAGAAATTGCCTCTGGCAAATCAAATTTACAAAGAAAATAAGGGAGGGAAAGGGAGATGGCTTATTTTCCTGAAGATTTCTCCTCTGGATCTTCAAAGGTCTTATGATGCCCACGCTTACGGTCTTCATATCTTCTTCTGAAATTACGGTTTTTCCTTTCGTGCCGATGTTGTTTTGCACGCCTGGAAGTCCACCTGAAGAAGATGAAAGCAACGGCGATAATCGCGAGATAAAGCCAGGTTTGCTGGTCCAAATCTATCATCCTTTGAAGATTGTTTTTTCTAAGATAAAGATATTATTGTTAACGGACAATTTGTGAAAAGTGAAAAGTGAAAAGTGAAAAGTGAAAAGTGAAAAGTGGAGAGGTGAAGGGTTTTTATCGCTGTTGCTTGAATTTATAAATATAGAAAGCTCCTCACCTATTTAGGAGGGGATGGCCCTAGGCCGGAGGGGGGTTTGCTAGTGATTAGTAAATGGAGAAAAGAGGGAAAATGTGCAGAGATAGGTAAGGATACAACCAATTTAAAATTCATCATTCAAAATAGGCAAAAAGCTTCCTTACTTTTAAAAGAGGGTATGCCTGGATAAGGTAAAAGTTAAGGAGCTAAAGAGGAAATGCATTCTACGGAAGAATGTCTTAAAACACAATTAATTTCTAACCATCTCCCGGCGTTCATCTTTTTCCACTATTCCGTCACGAAGGCGAATAATACGGTGAGCGTGTTCTGCAATATCTTCTTCGTGAGTTACCAGAATAACCGTATTTCCCGCAGCATGGATTTCATCAAAAAGATTCATTATTTCCACCGAAGTTTTAGAATCCAGGTTCCCTGTAGGTTCATCTGCCAGGATAATAGAAGGTTTGTTAACCAAAGCCCGGCCAACAGCAACCCTTTGTCGCTGCCCGCCCGAAAGCTGGTTGGGTTTATGATCCATCCGGTCTCCAAGCCCAACATTGGTGAGCACTTCTGTTGCCCGTTCGGTTCTTTCGGTTTTGGAATAGCCGGCGTAAACCATTGGTAAAGCCACATTGTCCAGCGCGGTAGTCCTGGGTAAGAGGTTAAAGGTCTGGAAAACAAAGCCTATTTCTTTATTTCTTATTTCAGCAAGTTCATCATCTGTCATCTTGCTCACATCTTTGCCGTTCAGGATATACGTACCGGAAGTTGGAGTATCCAGGCACCCCAGCAGATTCATAAGTGTGGATTTCCCAGACCCGGAAGGGCCCATAAAAGCCACATATTCTCCACGTTCAATTTCCAGGTCTATTCCCTTAAGCACTTTTACCACTTCCTGCCCCAGCGGGAAATCCCGGGTGATATTTTTAATTTCAATGACTTTACTCATAAATGCTAAACTTTGCTGCTAATAGGACGTAAGTTAATAAGTTTTGTTACATCTATAGAAAAGTAAAAAAGTAAAAAAGTAGAAAAGTAAAAAAGGGAAAAAGTTAAAAAGAGAAAGGAGGAAAGTGGAGAGTGAATAGTTCAAGTATTTTTTTTAAGCCTAAAGCCTACAGTCTACAACCTGATCACAAAATGTTGCTTCGCCTGTTCTCTTCTGAAAAAAATAAGGCCCCAGTAAAATGTATCTATGGAAACGGTGACGACCGGATGATTTTTAATTTCTTCCCAGGCGGCTTCCATATCGGGAGACCAGTGAATATCATCAAAAATAAATACGGAATCATTATGTGCAAAAGACAGAGTTTGCCTGAAATAATCCAGCGTGGATTGCTTCTGATGGTTGCCATCAAAAAACACCAGGTCGTAGTTCGTGGCTGGTAGTTTAGGATTTATAATTTTTCCTGTCTCCTGTCTTCTGTCTCTATTCTCTTTTCTATTTTCTCTTTTCCCTAATTCCTCTCCACTCTCCACTCTCCACTTCTTAAACACCTCTTCAAATTTGTCAATTTCCAGATTAATATTATCGAGTCTGAATTTCTCAAAATTTTGACGGGCGATATTTGCAGTTTCGGGGCAACCTTCAATAGTGGTCACTGCGGTTTTCTTGTTGGCAGCAAGCGCAGAAGTGGCGATGCCCAGGGAAGTACCCAGCTCCAGCACATTTTTACATTTCAAATAGTTTACCAGCCTGTACAAAAGCTTTGCCCGCATTTTAGTGATGCCTGCATTTTTAGCAATTGCTGAAACCTTTCTGCTGTTGGATTTAAATACCCTGCTACCCGCCCCAAAATCGGTTACCTCTATTTTTTCTTTATTCTGAAGCAGACTTTTTCTGTACTCTTCCAACAATTTATAAGCAGGATATTTCTTTTTATCATAAAAACATTTTGTCACCAGATCGTAAACAAAAGGGGAGTGCAGTCCATGCTGATTTTGGCTTTTTAGGAGGAAATTTATGTATGATTTTAGTAGGTGCAATTTTGTTGTCAGTTGGCGGTTGTGAATTATTAGTTGTAAATAGCAAAGATCATGTTCTCCAATTCTTCTCAACATACTGTATAAAGGAAAAAATTTTTCCGCCTAAAATGTCATATTTCTGCTTAAGCTCTTTAATTTCCGCAATGTCATATAATTCATCGACCATTTCCAACTGTGATAAACACTCTAAAAGAGATGCATGAGCATAGGTAAGGAATTTCAGGAAATCCTTTTTATATATTCTACGCCCATATCCTTCCACAATATTATCTTTAATGCTTTTGGAAGACCTTCGTAATTGACTTCCCTGTTCATAGAGTTCATACTTCGGCAACTTTAGGGAAACTTTATGCGCTTCAATAGCATAGGTAAAGGCAAGGTTGTAAATATCTAAATCTTTATAGCTCTTCATTTTCTCATGGAATAAAAATTTGAGCAGAGCGAAAACAACTCACAACTCACAACTCACAACTCACAACTCACAACTCACAACTCACAACTCACAACTCACAACTCACAACTCACAACTC
>NZ_JBGFSM010000005.1:265642-267876 GCF_041679265.1 Autumnicola aciditolerans | reverse complement strand
ACAACTTACAACTCACCCTTCTCCATCAACTCAAACCATCTTTCGGTTTTTTGTTCTATCTGTTCTTCCACTTCTTTTAAATCCAGGGAAGTTTTGTCAATTTCGTCTCCACTCAGGTCTTGCAGAAATTTTTGCTGAATTTCAACCTTTTTCTTTTCAAGCCTGGCGATCTCTTTTTCCAGCTTTCCATATTCCTTCTGCTCGTTATAGGTTAATTTAGAGCCAGTACTATTCTTTTTCCAGTCATTTTTGTTGTTTTTCCCACTTTCTTCTTTAGAAGATGTTCCTGCAGGTTCTTCGCTGGGTGAACTTTCTTCATAGCTCCTGTAATCGGTGTAATTGCCGGGGAAATCTTCAACTTCAGCATTGCCTTTAAAAACAAAGAGATGATCTACAATTTTATCCATAAAATAACGGTCGTGGGAAACCACTATAATACAGCCGGGAAAGTCCAGCAGGAAGCTTTCCAGAACATTTAGCGTAACAATATCCAAATCGTTCGTGGGTTCATCGAGAATAAGGAAATTGGGGTTCTGGATTAAAACCGTACACAGGTAAAGTCGCTTCTTCTCACCACCACTGAGTTTTTCCACAAAATCATATTGCTTTTTACGGTCAAACAGGAACCTTTCCAGGAGCTGCTGGGCAGAAATCTGGCGGCCCTTCTTCAGCGGGATGTAATCTCCAAATTCCCGAATCACGTCTATCACTTTTTGGCCGGGTTTGATCTTTATTCCCCGCTGGGTGTAGTAGCCAAATTTGATGGTTTCTCCAATCACTACCTTCCCCGTATCCGGCTCAAGATTTCCGGTAAGGATATTTAAAAATGTAGATTTCCCGGTGCCGTTTTTGCCAATGATGCCAATGCGTTCCCCGCGCAGAAAGTTGTAATCAAAATTTTGAAATAGCTGCTTCCCGCCAAATTCTTTAGAAAGCTTATGCAGCTCTACTACTTTACTGCCCATTCGCTCCATGTTGAGCTCCAGCTGAACGCTGTGATCATTTCTTCTTTTAGACGCCCTTTCTTTTATATCCTGAAAATCATCTATACGGGATTTGGATTTTGTAGTTCGCGCCTTTGGTTGGCGGCGCATCCATTCCAGTTCTTTTTTAAAGAGCTGTTTTGCCTTGTCTGTATTGGTTTGTTCCAGTTCTACCCGGTCTTCTTTCTTGTCCAGGTAGTAGGAATAATTGCCTTTATAGGTATAAAGCTGCCCGTCTTCCAGTTCCACGATTTCGTTACACACGCGCTCCAGGAAATAGCGGTCGTGCGTTACCATAAAAATGGTGAAGTTCTCCTTTTTGAAATAAGCCTCCAGCCACTCAATCATATCCAGGTCCAGGTGGTTGGTTGGCTCATCCATAATGATAAAGTCCGGCTTGTTAAGGAGCATATTGGCCAGGGCAAGTCTTTTTTTCTGTCCGCCGCTCAGATGTTTTACCTCTTTGGAAAGATCTTCCAGGTTTAATTTGGAAAGGATCTGTTTATATTGGGTTTCAAAGTCCCAGGCCTGGGCAGCATCCATTTCTTCAAATGCTTTTTGGTAAGCTTCGGCATCTTCAGGATTTTGTAAGGCTTTTTCGTAACGGTTAATGATTCTTAGCGTTTCATTTTCCGCAGCAAAAATTGTCTGCTCCACCGTTAGATGAGGATCAAGATCTGGTTCCTGTGGTAAAAAAGCAGTGGTAATGTCTTTACGGTACACCACCTGGCCTTCATCTGGCACATCAAACCCGGCCAGGATGTTGAGAAGGGAGGTTTTTCCGGTCCCGTTTTTGGCCACAAAACCAACCTTCTGTCCTTCATTTATTCCGAAGGAAATATTTGTAAAAAGAATTCTTTCGCCGTATGCTTTCGCGATATTTTCTACTGATAGGTAATTCACATGAAATTATTTGTCTGCAAAATAAATTGATTGCAGGGAATAAGTATGCAAGAATATAGTTTTTCTTTTCTGAAGCGGAAAGGGAGGAGAGGGATGAAGTTAGAAGTTGGAATCTTGAAAGTGAAAAGTGAAAAGTGAAAAGTGGAAAGAGGAAAGTGAAAAGTGAAAAGTGAAAAGTGGAAAGTGGAAAGTGGTACGAAAGTAGAAGTCTGAAGATGGAAAAATTAAAAGGGAAGAGTGAAATTGCATGTTTACCAAAATCAAGGCTCCACTAATTTTTTCAAGGAGGGCCCGCCTGAATGACTGCGTAGGGCAGGGTGGCCGCAGGCCGGGGTGGTTATTTGTGAG
>NZ_JBGFSM010000005.1:259714-265542 GCF_041679265.1 Autumnicola aciditolerans | reverse complement strand
CTAATTTTTTCAAGGAGGGCCCGCCTGAATGACTGCGTAGGGCAGGGTGGCCGCAGGCCGGGGTGGTTATTTGTGAGTTGGAAATTTTGAAAGTGAAAAGTGGAAAGTGAAAAGTGAAGAGTGTCGAAAAGTGAAAAGAGCTATAAGTTTCCGGTTTTCAGCCTACCGTCTAAAGCCTATCGCCTACAGCCTATTGCAATCAACCCCCAAACAATAACCACAAATATTTTGATATTAGGATACAACAACTATATTTGTTAAACCTTTGTGAATGCTAATATGAAGTTTAGAAGCATAATTCTCCTTTTGGCGATGATTATATCTTTTTCGTCGTGTATTTCCACAAAAAAGCTAAGTTATCTCCAGGAGACAGAAACAGTAGATAGTCTCATACAGATGCAGCGCCTAAAAAAGCCGTATCGCATCCAGATTGGTGATCTTTTAAGCATACGGGTAAAAGCCCTGGACCAGGAACTGGTGGGGATGTTTAATCCCATAGGAGAAACAAATCCTAATGCCACTACAGAAGAAAACGTTTATTTTGATGGGTTTACGGTAGATGATCACGGGAACATCAGGGTGCCCACTTTAGGGCAGCTTAATGTGCTGGGTTACACGGTGGAGGAAGTAAGGGAGAAAATAGAAAGTGAACTGCTGCAGCAATATTTTAAGGAGGAGGCAAATCTATTTGTAACCGTTAAGCTGGCGGGGATACGATATACCACCCTTGGAGAAATAGGCTCCGGGAGCCAGGTAATCTACAAAGAGCAGGTAACTATTATTGAAGCCATTGCCAATGCCGGGGGAATTACCGATGTGGGGGACCGGCAGCATGTAAAGATCGTCCGGCAGTACCCGCAGGGGGAGGAGATCCATACTATAGATGTTACCAGTATTGAAGCCACCGCCAGCCCTTATTATTATATCCAGCCCAATGATGTGATAATTGTTAACCCGCTTCCTCAAAAAGCATTAGGCTTTGGTACAACAGGATTGGAATCCTTTAGAACCATTGCCACCGTTTTTACGTTAATAACCTCAGTAGTTTTGATTTTTACCAGATAGTATGGCGCATGAAGATGATCACATATCAGATGTAGGTTCAACCTTTGACTTTAAAGGTTTTGTACTCAAAGTTATAAGTTACTGGAAGCTTATATTGCTATCTGTAGCGATAAGCCTTGGAGTGGCGTATTACAACAATGTAAGGAAGTTGCCGGTGTATCAAATGGAAAACAGCATTACCATTAAAGATGACCAGAACCCGTTTTTCACGTCCAATACCAGCCTTACCTTTAATTGGGGAGGAACTTCAGATAAAGTAAATACCGCGGTTACCATCCTGCGTTCCCGTTCTCATAATGAAGAGGTGGTGGAGCGGCTGCAGTTTTATGTGCAATATATGGAAGATGGGGAATATCAGCGGGTGGATGCCTATGGTAAAACGCCTTTTGAATTTATTGCCGATACTTCTGCCTACCAGGCGGTAAATACAACTTTTACTTTTACCTTTCTGGATTCTGCAAGGTTTAATATTAAGGCGAGTTTGCCGGAAACCCTGCAACTGCAAAATTTCAGAACCAAAGAAAAGAAATCGGCTCCCATAGCCTACAGTGATTTCAATCAAACCTTTAAAACAGGCGAGCCTATAAATTTTCCATTTCTTAACGGAGTGGTGGCCAGGACCCATCAGCCGGTGCAGGCGGGGAAACCATTTTATGTTAATTTCTTAAATTTTGATTCCGCTGTTGGAAAATACCGATCGGTTAATGTAAGCCCGGATAATAATGGCTCTTCAGTTTTGCGCTTAAGCCAGACCGGGAATAATAAAGACAGGCTGGTAGATTACCTCAATGGTTCTGTTGCGGTATTAAGCCAGAATATGCTGGCCAGGAAGAACCTTTTTGCCACCAAAACCATCCGGTTTATAGACAGCAGCCTTGCTGTAAAATCCAAGGAGCTGCAGGTGGTGGAGAATGAGCTGAATGACTTTAGAAATGAAAATGCCATTCTTGATATTTCTGCGGAAAGCAGTGAGATCACCAACAAACTTTCCACTTTAGATGTTAGAAAAGAAGATATAAGGCGGCAGCTGGCTTATTATGAAACGCTGAAAACCTACCTGGAGACCCGGAGCGATTATTCCAGCGTACCGGCACCTTCTGTGGCGGGGATAAGTGAAGGAAGTATTGTGAGCGGGGTAGGTAAAATTATTGAACTTGCCGAGCAGCGCAGCAATTACCAGTATTCCCTGAAGGAAAATTCACCCGTTTTTTCTGACCTTGACCGGCAAATCAATTCGGTAAAATCTATATTGCTGGAAAATATAAATTCTTCCCGCGGTTTGTTGCAGAATGAACTTGCCGATGTAAATCGACAGATTGCCGGTTTTGAAGCGGAAATAAAGAAAATGCCACAGGAAGAACAGGACTTGCTGAAAATTCAGCGAAAGTATAGTATCAGCGAAAAAACCTATAATCTTTTTCTCGAAAAGCGCAGCGAAGCCGGACTTATTAAAGCAGCCAATGTTAGCGATGTGATGATTATTGATAAGGCCAAGGATACCGGTGGAGGCAAAATTGGCCCGAATACAGAACTTAATTACGTGATGGCCGTGCTGGTTGGCGGGGTTATTCCGCTCACTTTCGTGTTTTTACTGGTGTTTCTTAACACCAATATTCTGAATGCTCAGGAAGTCACACGACTCTCTCCGGTACCTATTTTAGGATTAATTGGAAAGAGCAAACTGGATAGTAACCTGGCGGTCTTTAGCAGCCCAAAATCTTCTGTAGCCGAAAGTTTCAGGGGATTACGCTCCAGCCTGCAGTTTATGTATAAAAAACAAGGCGTTACCGGTTCAAAAACCTTACTTATCACCTCCTCTGTTTCCGGGGAAGGGAAAACTTTTTGCGCCATGAACCTGGCTACCGTATTTGCCATGAGCGATAAGAAAACCGTGCTGGTGGGAGTAGATTTAAGGAAGCCTAAGATCTTTGATGATTTTAAGCTGAATAATGAAATTGGAATAGTTAATTATCTTATAGACCAGGCTTCTTCCGAAGAAATTATCCAAAAAAGCGAGATTCCTTATTTGGATGTGATTACTGCAGGGCCGGTGCCTCCAAACCCATCCGAATTACTGCTGAATGAACAGATGGACCATCTTATGGAGGAGTTACGGCAGAAGTATGATTACATTATCCTGGATTCCCCTCCCATTGGGATGGTGGCCGATGCCCTGAACCTGGTAAAATATGCTGATGCCACGCTGTACCTTATCCGGCAGGATTATACCAAGCGCGGAATGCTGGATACTATAAACGAAAAATATCATAAAGGCGAGCTTAAAAACATCAGTTTTGTGCTTAACCACTTTGTACACCGGGCCAAATATGGCTATGGCTACGGCTATGGTTACGGCTACGGCTATGGCTACGGGTATAACCGCTATGCTAAAGGCTATTACGGAGAAGCACCTTCTAAAATCTCACAAATTAAAAAGTCCTGGAAAAAGTTTATGCGGAATTTCGAGTAATATTAGTGAATAGTGAATAGTGAATGGTGAAAAGTGAAGAGTGAAGAGTGAAGAGTGAATAGTGAAGAGTGAAGAGTGAAGAGTGAAGAGCGAATAGTGAAAATTTAGAGATAACAATTTTAAAATCACTTCTAATTTTCCATCTTCTGAAATTTATGGTTTAACAAGTCAGCTAAGAAGAGCGGCTGTATCAATCCCTTCAAATATTGCGGAAGGTATGGCTCGAAAGGGTGATAAGGAATTACTTAATTTTATAAATATAGCAATTGGATCAGTATCAGAAGTTGAAACGCAGCTTCTTATCAGTACAAGATTAGGCTACATCAAAAAAGAAATTCCGATATTTGAACTTGTTATCGAAATCCGTCGCTTATTACTGGGGTTTCGTAATTACATTAATAAAAAATAATTTCTCTTTATTTCTCACTCTTCACTATTATCAGCGAAGCGAAAATTTTATTTTGTAACTTTATTACTAAAGGTGTAAAACAATGGTAGATTATAAGCAATACATTTCCATTAACCCCAATATTCGGTTCGGAAGACCTCATTTGTCAGGAACAAGAATTTCGGTTTATGATGTCCTTAGTTGGTTTGCAAATGGCATGAGTCAGGAGGAAATAAAAACGGATTTCCCGGAACTTACAGATGAACACATCAAGGCTTGTCTGGCTTATGCAGCAGATAAAGAACATAAAACCAGGGTGGCTTAATGAAACTGTTGTTTGATCAGAATATCTCGTTTCGACTTTTGAAGAAGATTAAATTTCATTATCCTGAAGCAAAACAAGTAAGAGAATTAGGTTTAGAAAACGTAACTGATGTTGAGATTTGGGAATTTGCCAGGGATAATGGTTTTGCAATAGTTACTTTTGATGCAGATTTTTTTGACCTCTCAAACCTTAAGGGTCATCCACCCAAAATAATTTGGTTGAGAATGGGAAATACTACTACTAATAATCTTGAAAAGGTTTTCATGGAAAAGAAAGAACTGTTCGCAGAGTTTCTTATGAATTCTGAGTATAAAGATGTGGCGTGCCTTGAAGTAGAGTAAAATGTGTGGTTTTTTAAATATATAAGTGAAATACGAAAATAGGATATAAGAATTTAAATGCTAACTAGAAACCTTTTTACCTTTCACTTTTCACCACATGAGCAAAGCGAAAACATTTTTAATCTTTTCACCTTCACTCTTCACTATTATGAGCAAAACGAAAATTTTTCTTAACCCTTCACCCTTCACTTCTCACTCTTCACTAATATGAGCGAAGCGAATGAAAAATGGCTTTACGAGATCACCCCAAAGCGTAAGCTGATAGACCTGAATTTTAGGGAAGTCTGGCGCTACCGGGATTTGCTGATCCTTTTTGTAAAGCGGGATATTGTTACGGTTTATAAACAAACTATCCTTGGGCCGCTTTGGTATTTTATCCAGCCGTTGTTCACCTCGGTAATTTTTACCCTGGTCTTTAATAATATTGCCAGTATCCCCACAGGAAATGTGCCGGCATTTTTATTCAACCTTACGGGGATCACTGCCTGGAATTATTTTAACCAATGCCTTACCGGCACCTCCAGCACCTTTACCGCCAATGCGGGGATTTTTGGAAAGGTATATTTTCCCAGGGTAATTATGCCTTTAAAAACGGTAATTTCCAATCTCTTTAAATTCGGGATACAGTTAGTAATATTGGTAATTTTTTATTTTTATTTTTTATTGAGGGGGTACGAAATTAGCCCTAATTTTAACCTGCTTCTTTTTCCGGTTTATGTGCTGATGATGGCTTTGCTGGGCCTGGGTGCGGGAATGATTATTTCGGCCTTAACCACTAAATACAGGGATTTGACGGTGCTGGTAGGATTTGCAACCAGTCTGCTCATGTATATTTCTGCCGTGCCGTACCCGCTAAGTGAAGTGAGCAATAAAATGCCTGATTATGCCTGGATCGTCCGCTATAATCCGCTAACGCAAATAATTGAAGGTTTTAGGTACATGATCCTGGATATCGGGGTTTTTACGTGGACAGGCTTTTTTTATACGTTGGGAATATCTATTTTCCTGTTTCTTTTAGGACTGATTATCTTTAACAGGACAGAAAAGAATTTTATTGACACGGTGTAGTGGAAAGTTAATGAGTTAATGTGTTAATGAGATAATGAGGAAATGAGCCAATGAAAGAATGGATAATGAATATTGAAAATGGTTTTGTAGAAGTTTTTTTCTGCGGAAATCAGCGGGTTCTGCGGGAGAAGTGAAGGGTGAAGTTAAAAAGTAAAAGAGTTAATGAGGAAA
>NZ_JBGFSM010000005.1:211461-259614 GCF_041679265.1 Autumnicola aciditolerans | reverse complement strand
AATGAAAGAATGGATAATGGATAATTGAAAATAGGTTTAATGAAGTTTTTTCTGCGGAAATCAGCGGGTTCTGCGGGAGAAGTGAAGGGTGAAGTTAAAAAGTAAAAGAGTTAATGAGGAAATGAGCCAATGAAAGAATGGATAATGGATAATTGAAAATAGGTTTAATGAAGTTTTTTCTGCGGAAATCAGCGGGTTCTGCGGGTGAAGTGAAGGGTGAAGTTAAAAAGTAAAAGAGTTAATGAGTTAAAAAGGAAAAGCATTCTGCGGGAGACTTGGCAATTAATCAACTGCAGGAACAGAAATAAAAACAGAACAACAGACAACAAACAACCCACAACAGAAAAAAATTGAAACCCACCAATCCCATACCCTTATTCTACTGGAGTGAGCGAAAATTTATTTTTAAGGACAAAGAGAATTATGGAGATTTACTTTCCAAATATCTGGTAGAAAAGATAAGTGGGCGTGAAGTGAAATTTGTGCAGCCCAAAAAACAGCCTTGGTACAAATTTAACAAGAACAATTACCTGGCAATTGGCAGCATTTTGCCTCATGCCACAAAAGATAGCATTGTTTGGGGCAGTGGAATTATAGACAGGAAGCATCAAATAGCTAAAGCCGATTTTAGGGCGGTACGCGGGCCACATACCAGAAAATTCCTGTTGGATACCGGTCACAGCTGCCCTGAAGTTTATGGCGATCCCGCTTTACTCCTGCCTTTATATTTTTACCCGGAAGTTGAGAAAGCGTATAAAATTGGTATTATTCCACACTACCATGATTATCAATTGGCAGTTAAAATGTATGCTGAAAATAAGGATATTCTGGTGATAGATATGATGACGCTTGATGTGGAAGAAGTGACCCGGAAAATCCTGAGTTGCGAAAAAACCATATCTTCTTCCCTGCACGGGCTAATTATTTCTCATGCTTACAAAATTCCAGGTATCTGGGTAGAATTTTCAAATAAGATCTTTGGAGACGGGGTTAAATATCCCGATTATCTGGAATCGGTAGCAATTCCGGTTTACAAGCCGGAATTTCTTCAGCATAAAAAGTCATTAAGGGAACTGGAAAACCTGGTAAAGGAAAAACCCAATCTTCCCAAAGCCGAAAAAATTAAAGAAGTACAGGATGGGCTAATGAAAAGCTGCCCGTTTTTGTATAATTTGGAAGATTCCAGATTTATTTAATTTCTGATAGCATCGCTGCATTTATCCATTGCCAGAGGTGGAAACTACTTTTATGATCACCCGCCAGGTACTTTTGCCACTCTTTTTCAATTTCAGCATAGTTAAACCAGTCAGCCATACTGGAGTTTTTTAGCTGATTTAAATTCGATTCCACCCATGCTTTAAGGTCATTGCCCAGCCATTCCCGTTGTGGGGTTTGCAGTGCGCGTTTAGGTGCATAACTGAGATTTGCAGGAACAAGGTCTTGTAATATTTGTCTCAAAAGAAACTTCTGGACACCAGCTTTAATTTTATATATTTCGGGTTGTGAGAATGCAAATTCCACCAGCCTGTAATCCAGGAACGGCTCCCTTAGTTCGGTGCTGTATATCATAGAAATACGATCGTTAAAGCGCAGGGCTCGCGGAATTTTAGTAAAAAAAAGATCCCGGAATTGCAGATTTTGAAGTCGGTTACCGAAGGGCTCTGGATAGACCGGTCTTTTTGCAGCCGCCCTAAAATGCTCTTGAAGGGCTTCCGGCCTGAAAGGGCTTCTTTCACCCACGCCCTGTATGGTTTTTCCTGTATTTTCCTTTTGAAGGTAATAATCATAGCCCGCCCATTGCTCATCCATTCCCTGCCCGTCAAGAAGCACCTTTATTCCATCATTTTTGGCTTCAGAAAATATCTTTGCATAAGCCAGGGTGGGGATCCCTCCAAAAGGTTCCTCCTGTACTTTGGCTATAAAGCTGCCGTAAGATGCTACTTCATTTACTTCTAATTTTACCTCATGAAGCGGATTTTGTGTTTGTGCGATCATTTCCCTGGCCCAAGGCAATTCATCATATCGCCCATCGCCGGTATAAAAAGTATAGGCATTAATATGGCTGTTTTCTTCATATAAATTTACCAGGGCCAGTAATAATGAACTGTCTGCGCCACCGCTAATATTGAAACCTGCCGGAACATCTGCCCTAATCCGAAGCTTAATACTGTCCTTAAGCAAATGCAGATAGGTTTCTTTTGCCTCTTCAAAATTATATTCTACCTGATTTTTTCTAATCCGGTTTTCAAAATTATACCATCTGGTAATTGTAATTTTTTCTTCGGAATATTCAAGATAAGAGCCTCCGGGAAGTTGATGCACGTCTTTGTAAAAAGTTTCATCGGGCATTCCATAGGAACCAAATGAAAAATAATTAGCCCAGACTGCTATATTTGGAGCATCTTTTTGAGTAACGGTCAGGATGCTTTTAATCTCGCTGGCAAAATAAAATGATCCTGAATGGGAACTATAATAGAAAGGTTTTACTCCAAAACGGTCTCTGGCAGCGAATAGTTTTTTTTCTTTGGAATCCCAGATGGCAAAGGAAAACATGCCATTCAGCCTATGCAGGCACTTTTTTCCCCAGGTGATAAAGGCAGCCAGCAAAACCTCGGTATCTGAAGTGGTTCGGAAATTCCAGACCTTTTTCAGTTCATTTTTTAATTCCTTATAATTATAAATTTCGCCATTAAAGGTAAGATAGTACCTTTTTGAAGGCTCATAAAATGGCTGGTTGGCTTCCGGGGAAAGGTCTATGATAGAAAGTCGGTTATGTCCTAAAGCTGCAAATCCGGGGTCTGTAAATATGCCGGTATGGTCAGGGCCACGGTGAGCCTGCTTTTTCAGCATGCTTTTTAGGGCTGTTTCTGAAGGATTTTTAGAAATAATTCCGGCAATACCACACATTTCTATTTAAATAATATTTTTCGCAGCCGGGGAAGATCAGAAAACATCTCTGTTCCTTTCGGCATTAATGATTAGTAATGGCAATAATAAGCAATAAAAATAATCCACCTTTTGAGGTATCTTAGAAATTCCTATAAATATTAAAAGAGTAGGATTTAGGGCAAACAGTTACTAAATTAAATCCTTGTATAACATCATGTTATATCCTATCTTAGAAAGAAAATTTACTATGAAAGTCGAAACCGCCTTCAGATTAGAAAAAGAGCTTATTGAAGAATTAAAGGAACAGGCAAAAAGGAATAAAAGAAGTCTTAATAATTATGTAGAGCTGATTTTGTCTAAAGTCGTTGAAAAGGAACCTAATGACAAAACATTGGAAGCTTTAGAGGAAGCAAGAAACAATAAGGATCTAAAGCCTATATCTGATATTGATAAATTTTTGGACTCTATATAAGATGTATCTTCTAATTCCGACCACAAGATTCAAAAAAGATCTAAAAAAGTATAAAGGAGACCTGGAAGATATTAGAATGGTGTTAAAGGTTCTTGAGGTTAAAGGAGTGAAAGGAATCGCGCAAAAGATGAGGCCACACCTTTTAAAAGGGGAATTCAAGGATAATTGGGAATGCCATATAAGGCCAGACAGGTTACTAATTTGGATTCAAATTGAAAAGGAAAAGATAATTAAACTTGTTCGTGTGGGTTCACACTCCGATATCTTTAAGTGAGACTAACCGGTTTAAGCTCTGCTTAAATGCAAAATGGCATCTTAGCTAATATTTCCCTTTTTCCATTTTTCAGTTTTTATAATTTTTTCTGCTTCTTCCCAATCTCTCATTTCATCAATATTCACATAAGGACTTCCGGTGGTATCTATAAAAGAAATATCTTTTCCGTATAAAGAATTTTGAGCTTTTATCACCTCGGTTTTGCTGAGGTAAATGGCCCCATCCCGATAATAAGCTTTTGGAAGCTGCTGGCGCTGGGTAATGATTTCTTCTTCTCCTGTCGCGATTTTTAAACGCTGATTTTCATTTTCTTCAAAAACCCAGTGCGGATTAAATTCCGCAGGAATTTGCCTTACCGAAAGGAGGGAATCGGCACCGGATTTCTTAAATTTTTGAATAGCCTCATCAATTAGCAATTTTTTTCTGAAAGGAGAAGTTACCTGCAAAAGACAAATGGCATCAAAAAAGACATTGTTTTTTTCAAAAAAAGCAATAGCATGTTTAACTACATCGAGAGAAGTGCTGTGGTCTTCTGCCAGTTCTTCCGGACGTTTAAATGGCACTTCCAGCCCGAGGTTTATACCTGTTTGGATAATTGGATCATCTTCTGAACTCAGGATGCAGTTATCAAGATATTTTGAAGCTTTTACGGCATCAACAGTGTATGCTAAAAGGGGTTTGCCACCAAGGAGCTTTATGTTTTTCCGGGGAATGCCTTTACTTCCTCCACGAGCCGGTATAATTCCTAAGATTTTCAATGGTTTTTATTTCAAAGATAGGATTTTTTGTAGCATCGTCATTGCGAGGGCGCGGAGCATCCCTGGTAATCCCTCCGTCGGTTAAGTCATTGCGAGCGAAGCAAAGCAATCAGCCTGTCGGTTAGTCACGATCATGAATGGAAGTATTCTATTGGCAGATTGCCACCTCCGCCTGCGGCGGACTCGCAATGAAGGATCGCATTGAAGGAGCCACACCCGCCATACAATTTAAAAAACCCAGATTTCAACAGGTGTCAATAGGAAATTGTTTTGGAAAAAGTAAGTTCGGCAGTAGCCAGGATTTCGGCGATTTTTTTTCCGGATTCTCCATTTCCATAAATTTCTGAAGGAGGAAAATGGCCTTTTGCAATCCCGTCTTCTATGGAATTAAGAATTTGCTGCTCATTATAATCAACATCAACCACATTCTGCGCCCGGCTTCTCCGGTTTTGCCTGTTGCCAATATTTACCACCGGCACCCCAAGATAAGAACATTCCCTTATTCCTGCACTGGAATTGCCAACGAGTACTTTTGCGTTTTTCAGTAATTTCAGGAAATCCAGCGGATTCATATTCTTAAAGAAATGAATATTCTTTGGCTGTTCCAGTTCCCTGAAAGTTCTTATGCCATTAGAAGTCCCATCAGACCCTGCATCTACGTTGGGCCAAAACCAAAAAGCGGGATATCCCGATGCCTTAACCGCTTTAAGCGTTTCCATAATATGGATTTTAGCTTCTTTGTATTCTGTAGTCACGGGATGCTGCATTACCACTACATATCCATCCTGCCAGGAAAACTCGGCGCCAACCCCTCCGTATTTTTTAACAGGGTCAAAATCAAGCTCTGGATTTTCTTTTATTTCTTTAGCCAGATCAATAGAAGGGCAGCCCGTATTGATCACTTTAGAGGGATCTTCCCCAAGTTTGATTACCCGTTCCCGGGCATCTTCGCTGGAAACCAGATGAAGATCGGCCAGTTTGGTATTGGAGTGCCTCACCTTTTCATCTATACTACCGGTAACCTCCCCTCCCTGAATATGGACCAGCGGGATATTCTGGTAAGCAGCTGCAATAGAAGTCGCAATGGTTTCAAAACGATCGGCTATGGTAATTACCGCATCAGGTTTTAGATTATAGAGCACATTGGTGAGTTCCATAAGTCCGAGCCCGGTAGTTTTGGCCATTGTAGTTGGATTTTCCCCTTCCAGTACCATAAAAACTTTTGCCGCTATAGGAAACCCGTCTTTTTCGATAAAATCTACAGCATTCCCGTACCTGTCAAGAAGTGCGGAGCCTGCGATCACCAATTGCAATTCAAGCTGCGGATGCGCCTGTATGGCGGTTAGTGCCGTTTTTATCCTGCTATAGGAAGGGCGGGCGGTAACTACTACGCAGATTTTCCGTTTGGGCATATTGGATTTTGATTTCTGTTCCAGGAAGCTAAAGTAGGAATTTTTGGCTGAACCCCCTCGCAAACGAAATGAAGGCCACAAGGTTAATAAACGTCTTCGCGCGCGAAGCGACGCGATCTTTTACTATATTTAATCATGAAGCTATGCCACGTGTATTTAATGACCAATAAGAATAATACCGTGATTTATGCAGGGGTTACTTCAAACCTTCTTAAGCGGGTGTACCAGCATAAAACGAAATTTTATAAAGGTTTTACCAGTCGGTATAATTGTGATAAGCTGGTTTATTTTCAGGAGTTTCCAAATATAGTGGAAGCTATTGCCTATGAGAAAAAAATAAAGGCGGGAAGCAGGTTAAAGAAGGAGCTACTCATTAATAAACAGAATCCCGATTGGAAGGATTTATCCGATGGCTGGATTTTTAATGGGATTCCTCTGGGATGATTGTGGGGTCGCATCATTAGCATACCGCCATTGCGAGGGAGTCCAGAGGACGACCGAAGCAATCTGCTTCTTAGTTAGTCCCGATCATGTGTGTGACTACCTACAGCGGATTGCCACGTCCCTTCGGGACTCGCAATACCGGAGTTAATTTTGTTCTGAAGGTGTCATCGAGAGCGAAACGTCGGGGTTAATTTTTTTTCATGTTGTCCTCGCGAGCGCAACGCAGTGAAGCGACGCGATCTCATGTGTGTGTTATAATTTGCTTATAAAAATATATATTCTGCCGCGTCACCACCTCCGTAGAAAAATGTTGCTTTACCCTTTTCCTTGCGGCTTCACCCATTTTCTCTGCCATTTTCTTATTCTCCAGTAATTCTATTATTTTCTCCGCATACTCCTGATGATTTTCGGGAGCAACCGTATAACCGGTTTCCCCATTTACCATCACTTCCCTGGCCCAGCCGATATTTGAAGTGACCAATGCTTTTTCCATGGCCATTGCTTCTATCCAGGTCATTGGTAAGGCTTCGGCATAACTTGGCAGGGCGATTACCGAGGCTGCAGCTATTAAATCTAATATTTCATCATAAGGAAGCATGCCTTTCCATTCGACCATTTTATTGGCACATTCAGAAAGCTTTTGCTTCATTATAGTGGAGGTTGGAATTCCTTCTTTTATATCATATACATCGCGCCCTGCCATGCTAAGTTTTACATTCGGCTTGATCTGATTTATAAGGTTAAAGATGTGTGCCAGTTCCAAAACCCCTTTCTT
Source organism: Autumnicola aciditolerans (assembly GCF_041679265.1). NCBI lineage: Bacteria > Pseudomonadati > Bacteroidota > Flavobacteriia > Flavobacteriales > Flavobacteriaceae > Autumnicola > Autumnicola aciditolerans. The sequence goes on along the minus strand of NZ_JBGFSM010000005.1, from coordinate 252,590 downwards.
CCGGATGATACTTCCAAAGTAAAGAATGGTATCAGGCTCGAATTTTGTTTGATCTGGAATGAATTTATTCACATCAATAGCGTTGGGAATAACCTGTATTTCTTTTTTTAGCTGAAATAGTTCCTGTGTTTTTTCTGCCGTAAAAGCACTTACAGAGATAAGGTGATTGGCACTTTTAAGGGCTGTTTTCTCAAACCAGAAATTCTTCTTTTTCTGAGGCCTTTTTTCCAGGTGGCAAAAATAGGCATCGCTGCCATGCACACGAAGAACCAATGGGCACTTCAGTTGCATGAATGCCGTGATCCCGGTCCAGTCCGGGGCTTCTATGGCATCTATTTTTTCTGAAACGATAAATTTATTAAGGTACGCCTGAAGATGTTTGCGATAAAGGTACCAACCCAGGAATCTATAATTCCTCTGCTTTATCAGGTGAAAATTAATTCCTTCTTCCCTAAATCTATTATCTGTTTTTTGGCCATAGACAAAAACAGTAACTTCAATCCCTGCATTTACCAATCCTGTAGCCATATTTTTAATACTACTGCCCAGGCCTGCAGAAGCATTTGTGGAGGAGTGGGGATATTCGGGAGTAAGGAAGCCTAGGTACATGATTTTAAATATATCCTAATTTCTTACGAAGTTTTAGACTTCCGGCTTCTATTCCTTTTCTTAAAAAAGGATTAGTTAACTTACGGTTAATGGGATTAAATTTATCCGTTTTGGGCTTACCGTCCCAGATTTTCGTTGCTCCTACTTCTTTATAAAAGGAAGAATTAATTACATTTATTTCCTCTATTTCCTTTTTGATCTTTTCCAGGCTTTTAGGAGTATTAAATTTTTCTTTTAGCTCCATGAGTAATTTTTCATCTTTATTAACCAGATCTTCATATCTAATTATAAAATGTTTTTCCATTTTTGGGAAAACTTCCAATACCTGGTTACTTAATTTTTTACTGTAACTATATGGATAAAACCCCATAGGTATTCCCCATTTTTTTACCTCATTTTTAAGGCATTTTTTCTGAAGATTCATTCCTTTTAATAGAGAAAGAAAAACCGCTTTTGGATCTCTAATTAAAATAAAATGAAAATCATCTGGAAAAATGAAAGGAAGCCTTTCTACTCCAACAAAAGAAGTATCTTTTATCATTATATACTCATAGCTGGAGTTTCGGACAATTTTCTGCCTTAGATCGTTAATAAACAGCTCATCCATAAATTCCCTGTCACTATCGAAGAGTATTTTTTTATCATATACTTCATAATAAGATTCTAGGATGGAAGAAAGCCTGGTTTCACTTCGTGAATGGGCAAGCACTTCATGATTTGAAAAAACTTTTATTACTTCAGCAGTAAAGTTATGCCCGGTCCGGGGAAGAAAGGAATTGAGAAAAATTATCTTTTGCTTCATATTACGGTTTCTATTTCTCCCCATATTCTTTCCGAAGCCTTTTGCGGGGGATGGTAATTGATAATTTCAAACCATTTTTTTGCCTTAGAAATGATATGGGAATTTTCATTTAAAGCCATCACTAGTTTGGCTTCTATTTCTTCCCTGGTATTAAGCCAGAAAACCGCGTCTTTATCTGGCATGGAACGGAAATGTACAAAATTATATATTTTATCTGTAGACCAGGTTTTATCCTGGCTATTTTCAGCCTGATAATTCAGAAAAAGACATGGTTTGTCAAAAACCGCGTAATCAAATACCATCGAAGAGCCCACATTTACAACTGCTTCGGTATGTAAAATAGTATTCATCTGTAATTGTAAATCTTCTTTCGTAGGAAGAATTTCATTCCAACGTTCACCAAGTTTTTTCCATTTAGGGGCTACAGGGGTAATAATATCATGGTATTCGTGCAGGACTTCCTCATAACGACCTGAAAAATCTACCGGGCAACGGCGAAAAATGATCCCGAGCTTCCGGCCGCTCCTGTTAAGGTTTTGAACCGCTTCAGCAATATCCTTCAGGTATTGAGGGTCATTGGGGGAAGTGGTCACATCATCCCCGCTAAAACAAATATATTCCTTATCAGGATCAAGATTATTTTCCTGGAAAAATGTTTCTTGTGTTTTTCTTAGTAGGGGATCAAAATGTGGCTCAAACTGCGGTGTGCCGGTGATTTTTATTTGCTCCGGTTTTATATAGGGGTAAAACTTGAGCAATTCCTTTTTCATATAATCGCTCCAGGCAAAATAGTAATCAGTTTCTACTACCATGGTCGCCTTTGGCAGGTTGTCCCATGAAAAGATAAAGGTAGCCGTGGGGATATTCAAGTCGGCTGCTGCAGTCAATGGCGCAATAGCATGACCGGCACGCTGGTTGGTGCAAAATATAAAATCTGGTTTTTCTTTTTCAAGAACTGCCTTGCATGCCTTATAGTAATTGGATTTTCTTTCCGAATTTATTAATCTTTTTCTTAGTCTTTGCAAACCTTTTTTCCCGGAATGGCTTAAAACAAGAAAATCAACGACAAGGTTTTTAAGCTTATTCTTTAATCCTTTTGAGGCAGCAGGGAATTTATAATCTCCATAAACGGGATCGTTGAATTTTTTTTGAAAAAAATTTAATTCTGAAATGATCTTGGCCCTTTTTAAAAGATCGGTAAAGGCACGCGGTTTTCCTTCCAGTGAAATTTCTCTATACCCCAGTTCCTTAAGGCTGAATGGCGTCTTATTCCAGAAAACAGTTTCCCATCCAGCCTTAACACCTGTTTCCACAAAAGAAGTAAAGGCAAAATTGCGCAGGCCCACGCCATCCGGAAGGAGAATAAAAAGTTTTTTGGAGCTCAAAAGTTTTCTTCTGGATTTAAGAATTTTGAAAGTGGAAAGATAGGGAATTTGCTGCTGTTTGTAAATTCATTACTGAAAGTGACACTATTTAATTGATTTTCTAATATAGTCAATTTATGAATTAAGCAGAATCAAAGCTTTGTGCTTAGACTTTATGGCATTTTTGTTACATTTAGCCGCTAACTTAGGATATGTGGAAGACTTAAATCAACAAAAGAATAAAGAGCATTACGAAAAGCTTTATGCCAATTTTAATATTAATAATATTATTTATTGGATAAATAACCTGGATTCTTTTTTAGCTTCCGCGACAAGCACCGAAACCAGTTGGTTTGCCCTATACCAAAATCATTTTGCGGAAAAGATTAAAGGAAAAAAAGTTATGGAAATGGGTTGTGGAGATTGCGTAAATGCTGCGGTTATGGCAGCTTTGGGAGCTGAAGTGTATGCGAATGACCTTGCAGATGCGAGTGGTGAAATTATTAAAAAACTGAATGATTCTTATAATTTCAGGATTCCAATTACTTTTGTGGCGGGTGACTTTTTAAAAAATGAGCTACCATCCCACAGTTTTGATTTTGTAGTGGGAAAAGCTTTTTTACATCACCTCACAATTCCCTTAGAACGAAAATTCCTTAAAGAAACTGCCCGGCTTTTAAAGGATAAAGGGGAAGCCCGTTTTTTTGAGCCTGCAGTCAACAATAGAATTCTGGATGAAATTCGCTGGCATATTCCGGTAAAAGGACGGCCTTCAAAATTTAATAAGAGGGCTTTTAAAGTATGGAAAGAAAATGATCCCCACCCGGATAGGTCTTTTAGTTCAAAACATTTTGAGCAAGCGGGAAAAGAATTTTTTAAAGAAGTAAAAACAGTTCCTGTGGGAACTTTAGAGCGCTTTAGCCGGTTAATGAATTCCGGAGAGTCAAGAAATAAATTTAAACGGTGGGCTTTAACAAATGAAAAGAATATTCCTTTGTCTATAAACAGGCCGTTTGCCAGAAGCCAAATGATAATATATAAACATTAATTTTGTGAGTAGTGTTTTTGTAAGCATTTTTATGTTGACTTATAACCAGGAGAATTTTATAGGTCATACCATTGAGAGTATCCTGTGTCAGAAAACAGATTTTAATTTTCAACTGGTGATTGGGGAGGACTGTAGTACGGACAGAACAACTGAAATTTGTGAGGATTATGCTGAAAAATATCCGCAAAAAATCAAGCTTTTAAAAAGCAAAAAGAATATTGGATTAATCCAGAATTTTATTCAAACCTTTAAAGAATGCAAGGGCAAGTATGTTGCAATATGTGATGGAGATGATTATTGGATTGATGTTTTAAAGCTGCAAAAACAAGTAAGCTTTTTAGAATCGAATCCTGATTTTTATATAACATATACTGCAGTAAATTTTTTATATCCAAATGGTGAAGTCCATATAAAAAAGGGCGCTGACCTTCCAAATGTTTCTGATTTTAAGGATTTGATTTTTAAAAATTTCATTCCTTCTGTTTCAGTATTATTTCGAAACATACAACTAAAAGAGGAATTTCCTTCTTGGTTGGATGATTTGCCATATGGTGATTGGCCTATTTACCTTTGGACTATAAGAAGTGGGAAAAAAATAAAATATTTTGATGAAGTTACCGCAGTTTACAGAAAGGAAATAGGGGTTTCTGAAAAGCTCAAAAGGGTGCCAAGTGATATCGCTAAAGTGAATTTAAAAATAATAGAAAATATATATAATGATCCCAAGTTCTCAAGTCATAGAGCAATTATAAAAGAAAGTTTAGTACAACATAAATTTTCATTAATGGCATGTTTATTCCGTGAGAAGAATTACAGTCAATCGCTACGGTTAGCGAAATCATTGTGGAAATTTCATCCTGTTAAGGTGATGCGTATATATTTATTTTTGCTGAAAAGAAACTTTTTCAGAACTTGAAATGAAGGTTTCCATAATAATTATCAGGGAACGTACGGATTAAAAGTAAGTGATAAGAAATTGATTTTAAAAGCTAAAAATATATCTAAACAATATCGGCTGGGAACAGTTGGAACGGGTACGTTGGGACATGACCTTAACCGCTGGTGGCACCAATTGCGTGGTAAGGAAGATCCTTACTTAAAGTTAGGAGCAGTAAATGATCGAAGTAGCGTAGCAAACGAAGATTATGTATGGGCTTTAAGGGATATTAATTTTGAAGTTAAACAAGGAGAAGTATTGGGAATTATCGGTAAAAATGGTGCTGGTAAGTCTACCTTATTAAAAATACTTTCCAGGGTAACATCTCCTACTACGGGTAGTATAAAAACGAAAGGGCGTATTGCCTCATTACTGGAAGTCGGTACAGGTTTTCACGGGGAACTTACTGGTAGAGAGAATATATATATGAACGGTGCCGTATTAGGGATGAGAAGAGCAGAAATTACAAGGAAATTAGATGAAATTATTGCTTTTTCGGGCTGTGAAAAGTATATTGATACTCCTACAAAACGCTATAGTAGCGGTATGACGGTAAGACTTGGTTTTGCTGTTGCTGCACACCTGGAAACTGAAATTTTAGTAGTAGATGAAGTATTGGCCGTAGGAGATGCTGAATTTCAGAAAAAAGCCATTGGAAAAATGCAGGATCTTTCAGCAGGAGAAGGGAGAACAGTACTTTTTGTAAGTCATAATATGGCAAGTGTTAAAAGCTTCTGTACTAGAGGAATTGTTCTTGAAAATGGGAACGCAGGATTTGAGGGCTCTATAGAAGAAGCTGTAAGTTACTATCTTACTTATGAGAATGAAGTGATTCCTGAAAATTTGGAATTGATCAAAGATCGAAGTGGCTCGGGTATGGTAAAATTCTCTAAGTTTTACCTTGAAAATCGAAATGGACAAATAGTAGATACAGTTTTAAACGGTGAAACAGTTACTTTATGCTTTCAGTTAGTAGTAAAAGGAATTAGTAAAAATGAAAATATTGATTTAGGTTTTTCCATTCATACTCCTGAAAATGATCTAATAAGTGTGCTGTATACTTCTTATCAAAATAATAATTTAAATATTAATAAAGCTGGGGAATATTTAGTAAAATGTTCAATTCCCGATTTCTTTTTAAATGAAGGTAGCTACATTGTCAAAGGTAGAATAGAATGCGATAAGAAAGAGGCTGATTGGCCTAAAGAACCTATAGGAAGTTTTAACGTTTTTAAAGGGGATTTCTTTGGAACGGGTAAGCTTGGGTTTAATAAAAAGGCAAAAATTTTAATAAAGGGGTCATGGGAAACCGTTTGCTAAAAAAAATAATTTACAAGTTAACACCTAATAGTCTCATAGATTTATATCAGGCTCCTTTGAAATCAGTAATGGAGAAACCTGATCCATTTGTAAACTTATCATATTCGCAGGAGGGAGAAGATCTAATACTGAGGAGAATCTTTGAAGGAAAAAAAAATGGCTTTTTTGTAGATGTTGGAGCTCATCATCCCAAGAGATTCTCTAATACCTATTTATTTTATAAAATAGGTTGGAGAGGAATTAATATTGATGCCATGCCGGGGAGTATGAAGGAATTCAATAGGGTTCGCCCCGATGATATTAATATAGAATATGGAATTTCGGATGTTGAAGAGGAAAGTCATTATTATATTTTTAATGAACCTGCTTTAAACACTTTTTCAAAAGACTTAGCTAAATTAAAAGATGGATTTAAAAATTATAGGATTTTAGATATAGTAACCATAAAATTAATGCCATTAAACTTTATTTTAGAACAGTATCTTTCAAAGAAGCAAGAAATTGACTTTTTAAATATTGATGTGGAAGGATTAGATTACAAAGTATTAAAATCATTTGATTTTGAGAAATGGAAACCTAAAATAATACTGATAGAGGACTGTAATTCTGAAGTAGAAACTATTAAGAAATCTGATATAGATATTATGTTAACGCACAACAATTATTCATTACTCGCAAAAACTAAGAATACTTTAATATATGAGAATGGTCTAAAATTTTCTGCAACAAATTCTAATTTTTAGTGCTTGTGAATATTTCAGTGTACATAACCTCTTATAACCAGAAGAATTATCTTAAAGATGCCATTGAAAGTGTTCTTAAACAAACGGTGAAACCTATAGAAATTATAGTGGTTGACGATTTTTCAAATGACGGTTCTCAGGAACTAATTAGCCAGTATACAAAAGAATACCCCAGCATTAAACCTATATTTAATAGCAAAAACCTTGGCATTTCAAAAGTTAGAAATATTGGGTTGCTAAATGCTACTGGTGATTATGTGACTTATTTGGACGGAGATGATGTTTATTTGTCCCATAAACTTGAGATTGAATCAAGAATAATTCAAAAAGAAAAATGTGATGTAGCTTTTTCAAACCATATGTACGTTGAGCCGAAAGATTTAAATGAAGTGAAGTGGATATGGACCAGCAGTGATTTCAATTTATCAAAAAAAGAAAATTTATTTATAAAAACTATATGTAGAGATTTTCCCAGAAGCACCCTCTATCGAAATGAATTAGTAAGACGTTCTTTACTTGAAAGGATCGGTCTGTATGATGAGAATCTAGAAATATATGAAGATTTTGATTTTAAAATTAGATTAGCCAAAATTGCAAAAGTAAAGTTTTCTTTGGAACCAACCACTAAAAACAGGATAAGCCGCTGTGGCTTGTCTACAAAAAGAAAGGAAGTTCATCGGGAATGTTTATATTATATTTTTAAAAAATATTTACCTGAAATTAGCCGTCAGGATTTTAAAACATCCAACTACATTAAATCTAGGGTAAATAAAATTTTACTTGATTTAGGAGAGGAAAAAAGTAACTTGATTTTTAAAGAGCCTAAAGTTTCTTCTTTCCAAAAAATTCTAAGAAAACTTAGAAACTGATTTGAAAGAAGAAAATTTAATATTTATCATCTCCCTTCCTCGAAGTGGTTCTACCTACTTACAGAACCTGCTTTCAAACAATGATGTGGTCAACACGTGTAGTGAACCATGGATACTATTAAATTTTATAAATATACTCAAGCCCTCTCTCGTTGAGGCTACTTTTGATAATGAGCTTGCGATTGATGCATTTAAAGAGTATAAAAATAATTTTCCGGAAATAGATTTTGAGGAAAGTAATAAACAATTTCTCTTGAGTTTATATAGTCCATTAATAAAAAATTATGACTTTATAATTGATAAAACACCTCGTTATTGGGAAATTATAAATGAAATAAGAGCATTCTTCCCTGAATCGAAAATGATTATTCTGAAGAGAAACCCTTTGGAGGTCGCGAAATCGATTTTTAAAACATGGAATGCCAGTACTTCAGAAAAGATGCTCCCCTATTATAGGGATCTTATCCTAGGGCCTGTAACTATTTCTCAGTTTGAGGAAAGCTATTCTAACAATAAGAACACTTATTTTGTGAATTATGAAAGTCTTATAGAAAATCAGGATGTACAGATAAAGGAGTTATATCGATGGCTGGGTATTCCTTTCAATAAGATTAATTTAAACACACAAAACAATAATAAGTTTAAGGGAAAATATGGTGATCCTTTTCAGAATTCTGCCGAGGGATATCATAATGCTAAAAAAATTGCAGAGCAAAAAAAATTAAATAAAGTTCAGATACGATTTTTGAAAGGTTACGCACAATTTTTAGGAAAAGATTTTCTTCAAAAATATGGGGATTATAATTTAGAAACAATTTTCTTTAAAAGAACGATTTCATTTTCCCATTATCTTCATATGAAAGATCATAATTTTAAAAATTTTCATTTTAGCAAAAGATTGTTTTTTGTAATAAAAGAAAAAATATATAGAATTCTCGAAGGGTTTTAAACGATATATAATTAATGCCAAAAAACTTTCATATTTCAATTATTACGGTGAATCTCAATAACATTGAAGGTCTTAAGAGAACCATGCAGAGTGTATTTGAACAAACATGGAAGGATTTTGAATATATTATTATAGATGGAGGTTCTATTGATGGTAGTAGGGAAGCTATTGAAAGTTCTAAAGGAAGGATAGATTATTGGGTTAGTGAACCGGACAAAGGAATTTATAATGCGATGAACAAGGGCATTGCAGTGGCTTCAGGAGAATATTTATTGTTTTTAAATAGTGGTGACCATTTTACAGATGATGGCATTCTCGCAAGAAACCATAAATTTCTTGGTGATGAAGACCTCATATATTTTGATATAAGGGTTGTTAAAAATGATGCGGAATATGTGAGAAGATTTCCGGATAAATTGGTCTTCTCATACTTTACAAAATATACCTTACCTCACCAGGCAACTTTTATAAAGGTCGATCTATTCAAAAGGACCGGATATTATGATGAAGGTTTAAAGATTGTTTCAGACTGGAAATTTTTTCTCGAAAGTATTTGTGATTGTAAGGCCTCTTACCTTAAAGTAAATGAAATTTTAAGCATTCACTATCTGGATGGAGTAAGTACCGATCCTGAAAATTGGGATTTGGTATTAGAAGAAAGAAGGAAAGTCCTGGAATCAAAATATAGTTTTTTCTTGGAAGATAGTCAACAGATATTTAAATATAGAGAGCAAATTTCAATACTGGAAAGTAAAATTTCTATTCTGCGAAAATCGAGGAAAATAGGATTATTAATAAAACTAGGCCTTCTAAATAAATTTTAGTCTTAAAAAATTAATCTGCTTTGAAAAAAATCCTTTTTATATCTCACGAATCGTCAAGGACAGGGGCGCCATTTATGCTTTTGTATTTTTTGCAATGGTTAAAGGAAAAGCATCCGGAAATACATTTTGTACTTTTATCTTTATATAATGGGGGCTTGTCAAAAGAATTCAAAGAAGTGGCGTACGAATATTATGATTTTTCAAGAATTACCAATACCAAACCAACTTTCATTCAACGCTGGCAAAGGAAAGTTTTCAGAAAATTAGAAATCAACTACCACCACAGGGATGCCAAAAAAGATTTTATAGATGACTTGTCCCGTAGGGATTTCAACATTATTTATTCAAATACAACGGTATCACTTTCTTTGGCCCAGAGAATTAAATTGAAGAAGAATAAATCCAAATTAATTCTTCATGTACATGAACTGGAATCTGAAATAAAGAGGACAATTGGTGATTTTAGGCCATATGTAGATAATATAGATTTTGTGATCGCAGCCTCGGAAATGGTGAAGGATAATTTGATTGTTAATCATCAGGTACCTGCACATAAGATCCAGGTAGTTTATGAATTCACCAAAAAGCCGGAAACTTCAGATAAACTAAAGAAGAATAAAAAAGTTTTTAAGGTTGGAGGGTCCGGAAAGTTTGGTCATAGGAAAGGAACAGATTTATTTATCCAGGTTGCCCGGTATTTGGAAGATAATTATTCTGAATTTGATATAGAATTCACTTGGGTTGGCCTGGTTCCAGAAGCCGATAAAGAAAGTCTGGATCTGGAACTAGAAAAACTTGGATTAAAAAATGATATCCATTTTGTGGGTGAAGTTGAAAAGCCTGAATCTTATTTTGAAGATTTTGATGTTTTCCTGATGACTTCCAGAGAAGATCCTTTTCCCTTGGTATGTATTGAAGCCGGGATGTTGGGCATACCTATAATTTGTTTTGATAAGGCTACAGGTATTTCTGAAATTATTGAAAATAAGGGTGGATTTATTGTTCCATATTTAAATATTGAAGCTATGGCTGAAAGAATTAAATTTTATTTTAACAATCCAATAAAAAGAGTAGAGCATTCCAATTTTAACAGGAAAGAATTTGCTAAGTTCACTGCCTGTCAAAAAGGAACAGAAATTTTGAAGATACTGGAACGGTTATAATAAAGGAGTATTATTAGCTAATTAAAAGAATGGATAAAAATCTGCCATGGGTATATGTAATAATATTAAACTATAATAGCTCTCATGACTCAGTGAGCTTATTTAAAAATTTAAAAAGAGATCTTTATCAAAATTTTCAAATATTAATTATAGATAATTGTTCAAAATCAGAAGATGTAAGTAATCTTCAGCAAAATATTCCCCACGAAAATTTAATTTTTAGCTCAAGAAATTTAGGTTATGCTGGAGGCAATAACATTGGAATAAAAAAAGCTCTTGAAGAAAAAGCAGATTATGTTTGGATTTTAAATCCAGACATACGGACTAAAAGAAATACGTTAAGTCTCCTCCTAAATTTGATGGAAAGAGATCACTCCTTAGCAGCCGTAGGCCCACGAATAATTTCCCGAGAACATAGTGATAAAATTTTTTCGGATGGCGAGGTTATTGATAAATTGGATGGTATAAAGACTTTTCATAAAAATCATAATAAGTTTGCTTTTAATAAGAATGAAAAAGTTGATTACGAGATAGATTATATAGATGGAAGTAGTATTTTATTAAGAACAGCAGCAATTTATGAAATAGGCTTTCTTCCAGAAGAATATTTTATGTATTGGGAAGAAACCGATTGGTGTACGAATGCTAAATTATATGAATGGAAATTAGCAGTAAATCGGAGTGCGATTGTATATAATTTAAACAGTCCAAAAAATGGATCATTTCACTATTTCTATATTAGAAATAAATTATTATATTCTAAAAAATATAAGGTTAATTACATAATTACCAGGAATAAGGAAATAAGGGTTATCAAAAATGAAATTTTAAAAAGGTTTAAAGGGATCTATTTTAAACCGTTTTTCTTTTATCGTTTAAAAGGATTACTTTCGGGCCTCTTAATAAATTCCTTTAAATGAAAGTTTTTCTTCCTTTTCAACAAGAAGGCAACCCTTATTTAGAAGAGATAATAGCATACTCAAATTGTGAATTTACCTATGCAAATATAAGTGAATATTCTTCAGATTTCAGTATTGTAAACATACATTGGCCTGAAGCTATTTTTAATTGGTTCGAACCGTCATCTGAAGAGCTTTCTGACTTGGAAAGAAGAATACTTGAATGGAAAAAACATTCTTTGATTTTTTATACGAAACATGATTTCAGTAGAATAAAAGGTACAACAAATAATTACCAGGAACTTTTTCGAATTGTTGAATCTAATGCTGATGTATTTATTCACCTTGGAAATTATAGCAAAGAGAAATACGAATTAATATATCCTAAAGCACATCATAAAGTAGTATACCATCCTTTATATAGAAACTCATTTCCATTTTTTAAACAGGAGGAGGCAAGAAGGAAATTGGGTATTTCTAAAGAAGCATTAGTAATAATTGCCCCAGGACAAATTAGGTTTCATAAAGAAAGAGATTTAATTTTAAATGCTTTTAAAATGGTTCAAGCGCCTGAAAAAGTTTTAATTGCAACTAATATGAGGGCGGAATTAAGATATGATTTTCCTGGACGTACTAGGTTAAAAAAAATTATTGATGTTAAGAATTTTCTAATTACTCATTTTAAGAGTAAATATCAATCCCCGGAATACATTTTTAATTACGGGAGATTAAGCTACAATGAATTTGGTTTGCATATGGCTGCAGCCGATATTGTTTTTATACCTCGTATTAATATTTTGAATTCCGGAAATATTTTTATGGGTTTGACATATGATAAGATTGTCTTAGGCCCCTGTACAGGTAATTTAAAAGAACAACTTGAGGAATTAGGTTTTCCTATTTTTGATCCTAAAAATAAAGTTTCTGTTATAAATGCATTAAAAGATGCTATAAATTTGAACAAGGCTAATTATCAAATTAATAGGAATATATTATCTAAATATGAGCCTGCAAGTATAGCAGCAATTTATGATAAGCTATTTGTTGATATGAAATGAATCCTAAAATTTCCATAATTATTGCCTGTTACAACGATCCTGATGTGGTTAGGGCTGTAGAGTCTGCAGCAAAGCAAACATATATGGAAAAGGAGATTATTGTTATTGATGATGGTTCTGATGCCCAAACTAAAAAAGCCATTAAAGCTGTAACAGATTCTATCGATGTTTTAATTACTCAAAAAAATCAGGGACAGAGCATTGCACGGAATAATGGAATTGCAAAAACTTCAGGAGAATATATTTTAAACCTTGATTCAGATGATTTTTTTGAACCTTCCTTTTGTGAAAAAGCAGTGAAATTAATGCAGGAAGATCCAGAGGTTAAAATTGTAACCTGCCAGGCCAGAAGATTTACTAAAGAGAAAGAAATTGATATTTATACACCTGCCGGAGGGGATTACAGGAATTTCATGGTTTCAAACTCTGCTTTGGGAAGTTCTATGTTTAGAAAAGCCGACTGGGAAGCTTGTGGAGGTTATGAAACAGAATTACCTATTTTAGGTTTTGAAGATTGGGAATTTTATTTAAATATCCTTAAAAATGGAGGGCGCGCAGAAGTTATTAAAAAAGTCCTTTTCAATTATCAGGTGGGAAAAAACTCAACTACTACCAGGATAAAGAATTTAAAACATGAAAAATTTGGACAGATAGTTTTTAAACATAAGGACTTATATATTGAACATTTTGATTTACTTGTGAATGAATTGTTTGCCCGGCTTAATAAAGAGGAGAATGAAAAGATGAAAATTTCAGATAAATTAGATTTCCGTATTGGAAGTAAATTGCTTGCGCCTTTACGATCCATTAAAAAGCTCTTGAAGTAATGCCAGCAACTATAAATCCTGAGATATCAATTATTATGGCAACTTATAACCGTAGCCATCTTATTGGTGAAACTCTGGATACTATTATTAATCAAAGCTTTCGGAAGTGGGAATGTATTATTATAGATGATGAGAGTAGCGACAATACCTTAGAGGCTGTAAAGCCATTTATAGAATCAGATTCAAGATTCAAATACTTTAAAAGGGGAAAAAAATACATGAAGGGACTTCCCGGTTCCAGAAATATGGGTATAGCATTGGCAAAAGGAAACTTTATTCAGTTTTTTGACGATGATGATATTATTCATCCTGATAATTTGAAAATCTGTTTTGAATTTTTAAAAGATCAGCAATATGATTTTTGCAGGTATCATAAAGAACCTTTTTCAGAACAGTCCAATTTACCGAAATTTTCTGAAATCAGTAATATCAAAAAAGCGGTGTTTGAAATTGAGAATCTTCCTGATATGGTCACTGGAAAAATACCATTTGCTTCCTGTACCGTATTATGGAATAAAAGGTGTTTTGAGGAACTTCGTTTTAATGAATCGCTAATGTATGGAGAAGAATGGGAATGTTATTCCAGAATTTTATCTTCGGGTTATGAAGGTGTTTCTATTAATAAGGTTTTGTATTATAACAGAAAACATTCCAACTCAAATACAGGGGAGTTTTGGAATAAAAATAGCATTAGGACTGCATCATATAAAAATGCCGCATTTTTAATAATTGATAATTTAGGGAAGAAAAAACTTTTAAATAACACCCTTAAAAAATTCTTTATTAGATTAAGCTTTATGCTGAACGCCCAGGAGGTACTAAAACATATATTGAAAATGACAAATGCCGGGGAAATTGAAAAAGCAAAATATCTATTAGGTTTTAAAATATACCCGGTATTAAGACCGATATTTTATTTAAAAGGAAAAATAATTAAAATTTGAAAGTATTTGTTTGTTTTGGTACACGCCCTGAAGCTATTAAAATGGCACCTATTATTCAGTCTTTAAGAAAGTATGAAGTAAATCATAGAATTTGCATAACCGCACAACATCGCGAAATGCTGGACCAGGTGATGGAATTTTTCAAAATCGAACCAGATTTTGATCTCGATTTAATGAAACCGGGCCAGAATCTCAACCTTTTAAGTGCGGATATTTTCAGGAGTATCAACGAAATTTTACTAAAAGAAGCTCCTGAAATTGTACTGGTACAAGGAGATACTACCACTGCTTTTATTATTGCAATGGCTGCTTTTAATTCAGGAATTAGGATTGGACATATTGAAGCCGGTTTGCGAACTTATAATAAAAACTCTCCTTTTCCTGAAGAAGCGAATAGACAAATGATTAGCAGGATTGCTGATTTTCATTTTGTTCCCACCAAAAAATCTGGAGATAATCTTTTAAGAGAAATGATCTCTGTAGATAAAATTTACTTTACCGGTAATACAGTTGTAGATGCATTAGTATTCGGGAAAAAATTACTGCAATCTGGTTATGAAAACGAAGAGATCAGGCACTTGAAACTCAAGCTAATTTCAGGAAAGAAAATAATTCTTGTTACCGGTCACCGAAGAGAGAATTTTGAGCATGGCTTGTCTGAAATCTGTGAAGCTTTAAAGGAAATCGCTAATCGAGAAGATGTGCAAATAATATTTCCCGTTCATTTGAATCCTATAGTAAAAAAGATTGTTCACGGAAAATTGAATTCAGTTGCTAATATTGATCTTATCGAACCTGTAAGTTATCCTGGTTTATTATGGTTGATGATGCGATGTAACTTTATAATATCAGATTCTGGGGGAATACAGGAAGAAGCCCCAAGTTTTAATAAGATTACTTTAGTTACCCGGGAGGAAACTGAAAGGACCGAGGCTGTTGATGCCGGATTCTGTATACTTACGGGAGCTTCGAGAGATAAAATTCTTATTGAAAGTATGCGATTATTAGATAAGCCCGGAAATCCACAGAAAGAAACAATTAATCCTTTTGGTGATGGGAAGGCCGCAAAAAAAATAGTAAAGGTGCTAATGAATGAATTTAAAGTCTAAAGTACACCTTGCTATTTCTAACTTATGAAGAAATTAAAAAATAGATTTAAGGATTTCCTGAATAGGCTGCCTTATGTAAGAACTCTACATAAGCTTAATTCTAATTCTAAATTTCCCGCAGGCCATTTTTATTCCAGTGTAGTTTCTCTAGAAGATATTAAGCAAAGACAAGATGAAATATGGGTCTCAGAGCTTGAAGAAAATATTCCGGGGATAAACATTAATAAGGAAAGACAAACAGAACTTTTTCACCAATTTGAGAAATTCTACGATGAGATGGATTTTCCAGAAAATCCAGTTCCTGAAAAACGCTACTTCCTGAACAATAGTTACTATGCTTATGCTGACGGAATTATTCTGTATTCATTTATCAGGTATCTTCAACCTAAAAAAATAACTGAAATAGGATCTGGCTATTCTTCAGCATTAATGCTTGATATGAATCAAACCTTCTTTCAAAACAAAATTAACTTAACATTCATTGAACCATTTCCAGAGGTACGGCTGCAATCGCTTTTTAAAGATAATGATATAACTTCGGTTCAACTAATTTCAAAACTAGTGCAGAAGGTGCCGTTAAAAACATTTGAAAGGCTGGAAAAAGGAGATATTCTTTTTATTGACAGTTCTCATGTGGTTAAAACAGGGAGTGATGTCCATTACATATTAAATAAGATACTACCTATTTTAAAAAAAGGAGTGATTATTCATTTTCATGATATCCAGTTCCCTTTCGAATATCCCAAATCATGGGTGTTAAATGGATTTGGATGGAACGAGACTTATTTCCTAAAGGCATTTCTTATGTACAATACCTCTTTCGATATTTTAATTTTTTCTGATTATCTTAATAAGTTTCATAATCATTTATTCTCAAAAATGCCTTTGTCAGCTAAAGCTACAGGTAGTAGTTTTTGGATGGAGAAGACAAAATGAAAAATAAAAATAAATTTAAATTTTGGAAGTCCTTTGATAAATCTAATTAAATTGAAAAAAGAGTAGTCTGAGTTAGGTGGATAATATTAGTTTTACACAAATTTTATTTCTTGGAAAAAATACTTGTTATAGCAGAATCTATAAATGTAGAGGATAGTAGTGGCTCCAAGGCAAATGTGGCCCTTATTAAAAATCTGCACCAAGCCGGATTTGAGCTAATGGTATATCACTATACCCGCCAGGAGATAAAGTTAACTGATATTCCATGTTTTGCCATAAAGGAAAATAGAAGAAGTTTAAATTTCTTTTTAAGCCGAATAGAAAGAAGGCTGCGCAAAGATCTGAAAATTGATTTACACTGCTTATTAGAAAATTTATTTGGTTTCTCCTTTACGCTTTTAAACGACAGGGACAGTATTGCTGAAAGTATCCGGGAAATTGAAGGTTTTATTCCTCATTATATCCTTACTTTGAGTAAAGGAGGTAGTTTTAGACCACATCAGGCATTATTAAAAATTCCTGAGTTACATAGTAAATGGATTGCATACATGCATGATCCTTATCCCATGCATCTATATCCTCCTCCTTTTGCCTGGGTGGAACCAGGACAATTTAAAAAATGGCAATTTGTAAAAGAGATTTCTGAAAGGGCCGCATTTTCGGCTTTTCCTTCAGAACTTTTAATGAAATGGATGGGAAGTTACTTCTCGGAATTTTTAAGATCTGGGATTATAATTCCGCATCAAATTTCAAATCAAAAAAACAGGGAGGTAGAGTTGCCGGAATTTTTTGATTCTTCTAAATTTAATATTTTGCATGCAGGGACCTTATTGGAACCTCGCGATCCCGAACCTTTAGTTAAATCATTTCTCATATTTCTAAAAAAATATCCTTCAGCTTCAAATAAAGTAAACCTCATTTTTGCCGGTAACAGTTCTGTACACGAAATATTTTTGAAAAAAATATCCTCAAATAATGAAAATATCCATTTTTTTCCGAAAGGATTGCCTTTTGTTCAGGTGCAAAAAATGCAGGAACTATCTTCAGTAAATGTGATCCTAGAAGCAAAATCGGACATAAGTCCATTTTTGCCAGGAAAATTTCCACATTGTGTTAAGGCTGATAGACCTATTCTGTTATTAGGACCTGACTTGAGTGAATCTAAAAGACTATTAGGAGATGATTATACCTATTGGTCCAGAGTAGAGGATCAGGAACGAATCACAAATCTTTTGGAAAAATTATATCTTTTGTGGAAAGGATCTCCGAAAAATATGAAACTCAATAGAAAGGACTTGGAGAAATATCTATCCTCTGCATATTTGAAAAAAGCGATTCAAAATTTAAGTAGATGAAAATATTGATGGTTTCCATGTTTGCTAATCATTTTTTCAATTGGGTGGATCAACTCAAGGCTTCTCATCATGAAGTGCTTTGGATAGATGTATTTGATAATGGTAAAAAAGTAGAAAAAATAGAATGGGTTCAACAAACCGTAAATTGGAAAAGAAAATTTGACTATCCAGGCAGACAGTTTTTAAAAAAGAATTTTAATTATGCTTATAACGTTTTAAGTGAAATATTTGAAAAGAAACTTGCGGAAATTTTTGAAGAAAAGTTGGTTGAGTTTAAACCTGATGTAGTACAAAGTTTCGTTTTATTTTCTGCCTGTGCCCCAATTCTTAATGTTATGAAGAAGTATCCTGAAGTAAGATGGATTTATTCTGCTTGGGGAAATGATCTATATTATTTTCAGAATGAAATAGCATATTTAAAGGATATTAAAAATGTTCTGCCATACGTAGATTATATGTTTGCTGATTGTAAAAGAGATTATCATATCGCCTTGAAATATAGTTTTCAAGGAGAGTTTCTTGGGGATTTCCCTGGGGGAGGCGGGTACGAGCTTGATAAAAATAAAAAGCTTCTGATGCCTAAAGAAAGAAATGCTATTCTTGTTAAGGGCTATCAGGATTTATTTGGTGAATGTATTCCCGTTCTAAAGGTACTTCAGAATTTACGGGAAAAACTTGATAGTTTTGAAATTATAATTTTTGGAGCAGATTCCCAGGTAGTAGTCTATGCAGAAGAATCCGGTATGACAAACTGGTCTAATTTTGCTATTTTCGGGAATATTGGTAGAAGAGAAGTCATGGACCTCATGGAGCGATCTAGAATATACATTGGCAACAGTATTTCAGATGGAATGCCTAATACATTGCTGGAAGCAATAATTTCAGGTGCTTTTCCAATCCAGTCCAATCCTGGTGGAGCTACCGCTGAGATTATTGAGGATAGATTGAATGGCTTCTTAATAGAAGATCCTTTGGATCTGGAATCAATATCTGACTTAATAATAAGAAGCCTGGGAGATATAGAAGTTCTTAATAGGGCTTACAGTTACAATCAGGAAAAAATAAGGCCTAAGCTTGAAAGAAGCTATGTTAAGAAGAAAGTTCTTGAGAAATATAATAAAGTGGAAAGCGAGGTAATTTCAATAAATGGATAAAAAACTCAGTATTATATATGCTTTTCGAGACAGGGATTTAGAGAGGGTAAAGCTTTCATTAGATTCTCTTCATAAGCAGTACCTTCAGAATTTTGAAGTTATTTTTGTAGATTATGGAAGTGAAGAATCTATCTCTACTCAGGTTGAGTATATACTTAAAGAATTTGATTTTTGCTGTTATTTTTATCTTCATACCTCACAAAAATTATGGAATAAGAGTAGGGCTCTGAATTTCGGAATAAAAAATTCCACTACTAATAATATTTTTATTGCAGATATAGATTTGCTCTTTTCTTCACAAGCAACATCATATTTGGAAGATAAAATTTCTTCAGATACTTTTTATCTGTTTAGAATGGCTTATTTGAACCGAAAAAATTCAAAGAAAGTTTACGAAATTAAAGATTTTGATTTGCTTAAACATGACAGAACTGGAGATGTAAACGGAATGATTCTCGCTCCTAAGGATGCTTTTTATAAAGTTTCTGGCTATGATGAGTTTTTTCATTTCTATGGCGCTGAGGATGTCGATCTTTATGCACGAATTAGAAATGCTGGATATCATGAGATTAAATTAAAAGATATATACTTTTATCATAATTGGCATCAATCTTTTCAAAATTCAGAGCAGAAGGCACTAACATTTAATCCTAGGCTAAAAAATGCTATGAGAATAAATCAACAGCATTATTTTAATAACTTAAGAAATAATATTATAAAACCTGTTTCTCAATCGTTCTGGGGGAACGCTTTTGAAAAGCAGGAAGCTGATGAATTAAATTTTCCTGAAGCTATAGTACATCTTGAAAACATCGCCGCTGTAGTTGAACATTTTATGAATGAAGGAATCAAATACTATAAGAATAAGATCCTACAGGTTCAGGTTTCTGAAGCAGATTATTTTAGTAGTTTGAAACATATAGTAAAAAAAAGAATAGGAAAACAATCTCAGATTTATATTTCTCTTAAGGAGGTCAGCGATATTATTTTAAAAAAGATCATTTTTGAATATAGGGACTATAATTACTCCTATGAAGTTACCCCCGACCTAAAAACGATAGTTTTTAAGATCAAACTATAAATTAATAATGCCCACAATTAGCATTTTTAAAAAGATATATTTTTTCTCTCGTAATCAAATTAAAAGCGGGTTGGAGCGAATTCGTACGATTAACAGAAGAAAAAAAACCATAGCTCTTAGAAATTTAGGTCATAGCGATTTAAAACGATGGGAAAATTTGCAAGAGCTTGATGCAAGTTGGGATGAGAGAACCTTTATGATGGCATCTTTAATAGAACCAAATTCAAAAGTAATTGAATTTGGTGCGGGAAAGATGAGCCTAAAATCAAGACTTCCTGAAAATTGTACTTATCAGGCTTCAGATTTAATTGCACGTCATCCGGGAGTTATTGAGTGTGATTTGAATCAAAATATACAAATTGATCTAAGTAAATATAATACCGCAGTTTTTAGTGGGGTACTGGAATATGTTTACGATATAGAAAAAGTGATTTTAAAAATGTCTTATCATATTGAAAACATTGTGCTTTCTTATGCCTGTAGCGATATTTCCAATGCGCCAAGATTAGACAGGGGCTGGCTTAGTGATTATCCAAAAAAAGAACTTGAAAAAATGTTCGATAAATATAATTATAAGATTCTGGAATATAAAGAATGGCGTAACCAATCTATTTTTAGTTTGCAATCCAAGCTTGATAAAAAATGAGAAGCGGCTCTAACCCTCAGAAAAAAACTAAAAAACTTCACCTTACTATACAACATCGCGTTGTTGTAGTTACTTATATTCCAAAACTTCAAGGATATTACGCTAATTCCTTAGAAGTTTTAAAAATGTGCTTAGATTCGTTAATAAAAGCAAACGATAATACTTACAAAATTACCGTTGTAAATAATGGCTCTTGCAAAGCAGTTTTTGAATTGTTGCATTCTTATGCGCATCAAGATATTGATACAATAATACATCATAGAACTAATATTGGTAAAATAGATGCTGTTATTGGAGCAGCCAGAGGTTCCAGGGAAGATTATATCACTTTGTCTGATTCAGACATTCTCTTCACAATAGGTTGGAATCGAGCAACTATGCAGGTTTTTAAAGCCTTCAAAAATGTTGGTTCTGTTTCTCCAATTCCCTTTAGACATGGTTTATATTATGGCACGAGTTCTACATTGGGAAAAATCTTATTTAGAAAAGTAAAGTACTATTATAAGCCAATTCCAGAGAATTACGAGGAACATAATAAATATTTGACCAGTATAAACTGGAATAATGAAAAAGATAATAATATAAACTGGCCATTTATTGAATCCAATTCAGTAAAAGCTATCGTAGGAAGTGGCCATCAGGTATTAACTTTAAAAAGAGGAATTCTTTTTGAAACTGTTCCTTTTAATCCGTCATTAACTTTAGTTGGTGGGGATTCGGAATATAGATATATAGATGAACCAATCGATAAAGCCGGATTAATGAGACTAGGGACTTATAACAATTATGCATACCACATGGGGAATGAAGTGGAAGAATGGATGTATGAAAAGCTGGAAAATGAAATTGGCCTTAATGCCGATTACAATTACGGAGATTCTTTATTTAATTTCAGGAAAACAAATGAAAATGATAGCAAAGTCTATAAATTAAAAAAATATCTTCTAAAGAAGGCTTTTAAAATTTTCTATCGCTAATGAATAGAATTCTTATAACAGGTCCATTTGAAGATAAGGGCGGTAGAGAACTTGAAGCTGGCTTTATTGCAAGTGAATTAAAAAAAGAGTTTGCTGTTCAGGTATTCTCAACAGCTAACCTTTCCCGCGAGTCTCAATTATACAGTTTTGATGACAACTTAAAAGTTGATACACTTAAACAATTTATATGGCAAAAGTATTGGCTTCTCAGGCCATTCACTTTTGTAAGTTATATTAGAAACCGAAAAAAAAATCCAATTTACTATTATGTAAATAACAGGTTTACTTCTAGTTTAATTAAAAAAAATGAAAAGAAGGTATTAGACAATATTATAAAAGATTATGATCTTGTATTGATTTTTGCTCATCTTCATACCTTACGAACAAGGGAAATTATCGAAATCGCATATGCTTATAATATTCCTATTTTATTTAGAACTACAGGAGAGATTAAAGAAGGACTAAATTTGGCACATCTTAAAAAAGTAAGCATTTATATTCATCATTCTTATAAAAATGCAAATAAGCTGCATCATTCTTTAATTGATAATAATTTTACTATCATCGATCAGACTGCCATGAATGAAGAAGAACTACTTAAAATTAAAATGCAGACTACTAAGCCAAAAAATTTTACCGTTTTAGCACGGCTAAGTCCAGAGAAGAATATCATTAATTTAATTCGTTTTTTTACAAAATTTAGTTTCCCAGATGATAAATTGACAATAGTTGGAGAAGGACCACTATTGCCAGAAATTATTCAACTTACCGCTAATTATAAAAACATTATTATAACGGGAGCGATTGATAATAGTAAAATATCAAAAGTTTATAAAGAATCCGATTGCATCATTATCCCCTCCATTACAGAAGCAGGTCCTTTGGTAGGAATTGAAGCAATGGCTGCAGGAAAACTTATTTTAAGTACCGAAGTTGGAGCAATGAAAGAAAGATTGAAAACAACTTATAATAATTTTTGGTTCCAAGCAGATAATGAAAAATCTTTTGGAATTGAGTATAAAAAAATAAAGATCCTTGAAACGAATGAATTATTAAGGATTAGGGAAAGGAACAGAAAGGTTTATCTAGAAAACTATTCTAAACAGAAAATTATTGATAAGTACATAGCAGAAGTAAAAAGGAATATAAACGAATAGATTTTTAAATGTTCATCATAGCCGAAATAGCACAGGCCCATGAGGGAAGTCTGGGAATGGCCTTTTCTTATATAGATGCCCTGGCAAAAACAGGAGTAGATGCTGTAAAGTTTCAGGTACATATCGCTGAAGCGGAAAGTAGCGAACATGAACCTTTCAGAGTAAAGTTCTCCTCTCAGGATAAAACACGTTTTGATTACTGGAAAAGAATGGAATTTTCTCACAAGGAATGGCTGCTTCTTAAAGAGCATTGCGATAAGAAAGGAGTGGAGTTTTTGGCCTCTCCTTTTAGCAACGCGGCGGTGGAACTGTTGGAAAGGATAAGAGTGAAGCGGTATAAAATAGGTTCAGGGGAAGTAAATAACTTTCTGTTACTGGAAAAAATTGCCAGAACTGGAAAGCCGGTAATTCTATCTTCCGGAATGAGTTCTTTTAAGGAGCTGAATGAAACCGTAGATTTTTTAAAAGAAAGGAATGTTGAATATTCCATTTTACAATGTACCACGGCCTATCCAACCGCCGCAGAGGAGTATGGTTTAAATGAGATTAGTGAATTAAAGGACAGGTATAAAGTTACTGTGGGATTTTCAGATCATTCTGCAAAGCCGGAAACCTGCATTGCTGCTGCTGCTTTAGGCGCAGAAATCCTGGAATTCCACGCGGTTTTTGACCGGAGAAGTTTTGGCCCCGATGCCGCTTCTTCTTTAGAAATTAAAGAGATCAGGCAACTGGTGTCAGCTGTTAGAAATATTGAAACAGCTTTAAATAATCCTGTTAACAAAAATGACAATTCAGGGTTTGATGATCTTAAAAAGATTTTTGAAAAATCCCTGGCGATAAATAAAGATCTAAAGGCAGGGCATGTACTCAGTTTTGAAGACCTGGAAGCGAAAAAGCCAAAAGGATTTGGTATGGAAGCAGCGAGGTTCAGGGAAGTGATCGGGAAAAAACTTAAACAGGATTTGGCACAGTGGAATTTTTTGAACTGGGATGATTTGGAGTGAATACGTCTTTGCGAGGCCGATAGTCCGTCGCACTTGTTCATGACGCGTCTTTGCGAGGACGGCAGTCCGAAGCAAACTCATGCGGCGTCCTCCGAGCATGATGATGCCTTCTGCACGTGGGATTGCTTCGCTTCGTTTCACTCCGCTCGCAATGGCGGAGTACTATTTTAAAAAATACTACTTTTGGAAAAATCCTAATTACCCCAATGATTCTTCTTATCCATAAAAAAGGGAAAAAACTTCTACATGTTCTTAAAGAAGGCCAGGAACTGGAGCTCGCCGCATCCGGATTGGTGGATGCTTTCTGGAAAGTTGCCCAAAGATTTCCTGAGGAAGTTGTAGGCTGGTGCGGAGAAGAATTTCACGATCAGGTAAGTGCAGATGAGTGGAACAGCATATTTTATCACCAGCGTATAATGGCTTCTTACGCGGTAAGAAACATATACATTTCAGAAGACATCGGGTACATAGATCAGCTGCCCTTTATCAATATCAACAGGGCAGTCAGGTTTCCCAGCTGGCGCATGAGTACTGATGTTGGGGGCATTTACGGCAAGGCATTGCTCTGTTTTAAAGAGCTTTTTAATGGAATTGAAGATTTTGGTTATCTGCTAAATTCGATCGCGAAACTGGGGCAGCAAAACAGTTTGTTTTGTTATTCGGAGCCTGCGCTAACAACTATCAAGTCTGTTAATTCTCCGGTTTGTACTACTTCGGATAAGGAATTGTATAAATTTATCAGTCAGCATTATAACAGCATTTGGATATATGTTCTCCTATTCTGCCATCTTTGGTATGAAAAAAGATTTCCCCTCCTGGCATTTTTAAAAGCTTTAAACAAACCTAAATTTTTCCGGCAGAATATAGCACTGGAAAAAATTTCTATCTCAGCAGGAGAAAATTCCGCTTCAAAAGAAATTGATGTTATTATTCCCACAATAGGCAGAAAGGAGCATCTTTTTAATGTGCTGAAAGATTTGGAGGAGCAGGTATTGCTTCCAAAAAAGGTAATTGTGGTGGAACAAAACCCTGAAGAGCATGCAACCTCAGAACTAAACTTTTTAGAAGGAAGAGAATGGCCTTTTCAAATCATTCATCATTTTACCCACCAGACTGGTGCCTGTAATGCCAGGAATATAGCTTTAAAAGAAGTAAAATCTGACTGGATTTTTTTTGCTGATGATGATATTCGCCTGGAACCTGAACTTCTAAAAAAATCTCTCAAAGAATTACAACGCTTAAATATTTCCTGCTTAAATATAAACTGCAGACAGGAAGGGGAAGAAACTGTTTTTTCTAAAATAAAACAATGGGGGAGCTTTGGCTCAGGAACAAGCATTGTAAAAACCTGCTTTGCAGAAAAATGCCGTTTTCCGCTCTTATATGAACAGGCTTATGGGGAAGATTCCGATTTTGGTATGCAACTAAGAAACCTTGGATGTGATATTATTTATCATCCAGATCTTGCAATTTTACACCTGAAAGCTAAAGTTGGCGGATTAAGAACCAAGGTGAAAAAAGAATGGGAGGCTCAGGAGCCTCTGCCAAAGCCATCCCCTACAGTAATGGCTTTTGCTCTAAAATATAATACCCCTGAACAAATAAAAGGCTTTAAAACATCATTACTGCTTAAATTTTATAGAAATCAGGAGATCAAAAATCCGTTTACCTATATACGATCTATGAACCTTAGGTGGAAAAAAAGTAAAGAATGGGCGCATCAGATACTACAGGAAAAATAAATAATACTACTTCCGAAGCTAGAAATAATCTGGATAGAGCATTTAGTCTTATTATCTGTACCGCACAACGACCGTTGTCGCTTCAAAAACTTTTGAAATCCATAGAAAAGCAAAGCATTCTGCCTCCACAAATCCTTATTATTGATGGCTCTGAAAATGAAGCCACTGAAAAAATTCTCTTTAATTTTTCTTTGGAAGGCCTGGAATATTATAAAGTAGATAAAAAAAATAAAGGCCTAACCCGGCAACGGAATTTTGGGGTAGGTAAGTTGAAAAAAGAGACAAAAATTGTCTTCTTTCTTGATGATGATACCATATTGTCTACTTTCTATTTTGAAGAGGTGCTCAAAACTTATCGCAGTTATCCTGATGCTGTAGGGGTTGGGGGCTATATTACCAATGAGGTGGAATGGAAAAAAGTTTCTGAGGAGTATGTTGTTAAAAAAGGGGAATTTCAATATGATTCCTGGGTTCGAAGAGAAGGCTCCAGGTTTGTGCTTAGAAGAAAGTGCGGACTTGCCCCGGATGTCCCTCCCGGAATGATGCCCGACTTTTCTCATGGTTATTCCATTGGATTTTTGCCGCCAAGCGGAAAAGTTTATGAGATAGAAATGATGATGGGCGGTATTGCCAGTTATAAAAAAGAGCTATTTGATAAAATTTCCTTTTCTTCCTATTTTGAGGGCTACGGGCTCTATGAAGACGCCGATTTTTCCCTGAGAGCTTCTAAAATTGGCAAACTATATGTTAATACAGCCGCAAAAGTAGAGCATCACCATGCACCAGAAGGGCGGCCAGATATGGTTAAATATGGGAAGATGGTAGTCACAAACGGCTGGTATGTATGGAGGATAAAGAATCCCAATCCTTCTATTAAAGCTAGCTGGAAATGGATTTTTACTAACTGTTTACTCATGGGAATCCGTGTAAAAAATGAAGTTATAGATGGGGAAAAAGGAGCTCTAAAGGATGCCATGGGTAGATTAAGCGCCTTGATGAATCTTATCTTCCAAAGGCCCGAGAAACCAAAAACTTAATAAATGATAGAGATATTGAACATTCCCAATTATTATTCATCCTATTATTTATATGGTTTTTTTAAGAATTTCCGGGTGCGATTTATTAATGAAAAGGAATTTCAGAAATTTCATAATAAACCAGTTTTGATTTTTCGGTGGAACACTAAAATGGGTGTTATAGATAATGATGATCCGCAGCAGGTAAATGAAGAACTATATAAACTGGCCGATATTTACTTTGCTACCAACAAACTTCTTGAGAATGACTCCTATCAACGGCATAAGGTAGTAGCTCTTTATCCGCATTACCCTATAAATTGTCTTTCAGCCTATCTGCAGATATTTAAGTTAAACTGGTTTAAATATGTCAATTTAAAAGCAGTACTTCAGCAGATAAATACTCTTAGGCAGAGGCCACTTTACCGGAACTTCAACTTTAGAGAAAATCATGGTAATTTTGTTTTTTTTGCTTCACGGCTTTGGAAAAAAGAATCAGAAACTAACCTTATAAGGGCAAAATTTATAAGAGCCTGTAAAGAAAATGAAAAAATTGACTTTGAAGGAGGCTTTATGGCAAGATCTGATGGAGAAACCTATGACTATGAAGGAGAATTGAGTAGTAAGTATTATGGACCTAAAAAGTTTTCGAAATTAAGTGCAATGTCATTGTTTAGCCTAAACAATCCTGCTGTTTGTGGAGCCGTAAGCTGGAGGCTTGCTGAATATTTTAATAAAGGCATTTTAGTATTAGCCTATCCCTTTAAGATAGAATTACCAACAATTCCGGAACATGAGAAAGAAATATATTATGTTTCTGATACTAAAGATTTTCCGGCGCTTATAGATAAGGCTTTGAAGGATCCTGCCTGGAGGAATTTGCTGGCAAAGCAGGGAAAAACTTATTTTGATAAGTATTGCACACCTTCAGCTCAAATAAATTATATCTTGCAGAATATGAACAATCTTCAGCAAAATAGTTGAGCTGAAGTGATATTATACCACTTTTGAATGTCGGGAGAAGCTGAACTTAATAAGAAGCAAAAGGAGTTTTACGAAACTTTTCGGAAGAATCGTGCAACCAAAATTTGGTATACGTTTAGGAATGGGATGTTGCGCAGGATGCGGAAAGATTTTGGTGTAGAAAATCAAATTTACAAACTACATCGTGAATGGCTGGGAGATTTGTCAAATAAAAAGGTTCTGGATTTAGGTTGTTATGCAGGCAATTCTCTGTCCTATTATTTAGCTGAAAATTCAAGAGAATATCTGGGGATTGACTTGAGTGAAAGAGGGATTGCACAGTTAAAAAAAAGAATTTCCAAAGTGCCTGGTGCGAGGGCTGTAGCGATAGATTTCCTATCTGAAGAATTTGAAGAAAGGGATTTTGATCTAATTTATGCCTACGGTGTACTCCATCATTTTCGGGATACAGATAAACTCATTTTACGTATAAAGGAAAAATTAAAAATTGGAGGAGAAATCATTAGTTATGATCCCCTGCAGACGAGTCTGCCAATTAAGATATTAAGGAGTCTCTACAGGCCTTTCCAATCAGACAGGGCATGGGAATGGCCGTTTTCCAGGAAAGTATACTACAAATATCAGCAAGCATTTCAAATTTTGGAAAGAAGAGCGGTATTTGGTAAATCTAAGTGGCTGGTACTTGTGAATTTACTTCCTTTAAGCAATCAAAAAAAACAAGAGGTTGGGCAGCAGTGGCATCGGCATGATTGGAAATTATCCTTAAATAATGATGCTGTTATGTTTAGTTGCATGCATCTTACTATGCGTATGAAATATAACTCCAGATAATGCGCTTCACGATTTTTTCACATGTGGAACATCTAAAAAGCGGCGATGAATATTTTGCTTATGAACCCTATGTAAGGGAAATGAATATCTGGCTTAAATATGTAGATGAGGTGGAAATCGTGGCTCCTTTAAAGCTAAAAAAGAAGCCTAAAATTGAAATTTCTTATCAACATTCAAGCCTGCACTTTACCCGGGTGGCTTTAATAAATTTTTTATCCCTGCCCAATGCTTTTATCTCTTTTCTGAAACTTCCTTTGTTATGTTTTAAGATTTTTAAAGCCATGTCCCGGGCAGACCATATTCATATACGTTGCCCCGGGAATATTGGATTGCTCGCTTGTATGGTGCAGGTATTTTTTCCGAAGAAACCAAAAACCGCAAAGTATGCCGGGAACTGGGACCCTAATGCAAAACAACCACGAAGCTATAAATTTCAAAAGTGGATTCTGAATAATACTTTTCTTACCCGCAATATTCAGGTTCTGGTGTATGGAACATGGGCAGGGCAATCTGCAAATATCGTTTCTTTTTTTACAGCCTCTTTTTCTGAGACGGAAAAGAAAGATTTTAAAAAGGATTTTTCAGTTCCCCATAAATTCGTTTTCGTGGGAACCTTATCTGAAGGGAAAAGGCCTTTATTTGCCAGCCGGATTATTCAAGAATTATATAATACAGGAAAGCAGGTAGAACTGGACATTTACGGAGATGGTGTT
This sequence comes from Autumnicola aciditolerans, assembly GCF_041679265.1. Classification (NCBI taxonomy): domain Bacteria; kingdom Pseudomonadati; phylum Bacteroidota; class Flavobacteriia; order Flavobacteriales; family Flavobacteriaceae; genus Autumnicola; species Autumnicola aciditolerans. Next base: position 223,529 of record NZ_JBGFSM010000005.1, on the reverse strand, counting down.
TTAAAAGAATCATTAGCGCAGTATATAGCTTCAGGTAAATTAGCGCGGGTAGTAAAACTTCACGGCAACAGGCCGTTAAATGAAATTAAAGAAGCCTATCAAAAATCACATTTTATTATCTTACCCTCCCGGAGCGAAGGCTGGCCGAAAGCCTTGGCAGAAGGGATGTTCTACGGCTGCATTCCCATAGCGACTCCTGTTTCCTGCATTCCATGGATGCTGGATTACGGAAAACGCGGGATTTTAATCGGGGAAGAACTAAAATCTGCGGTAAGCATAGTGAAAAGCCACATAGAAAGTAAAGAGAAATTAAAATCTGTTTCGGCTGCTGCCAGGATTTGGTCTCAGGAATATACTTTAGAAAAATTTGAAACCGAGATAAAAAGAATTTTGGAAACGTGAAGACGGTTTTTAATTTTCCTTAAACCTTAAACCTTAAACCTTAAACCTTAAACCTTAAACCTTAAACCTTAAACCTTAAACCTTACATTGCGTGTACTTCAACTTATAGACTCCTTAAGGCCCGGTGGTGCAGAGCGTATGGCGGTGACCTATGCGAACTCGCTTTGTAGTAGCGAAATTGCCTCCTATTTGTGCTGTACCCGAATGGAAGGAAGCCTTTTGGAAGATCTGGATGCCAGGGTAAATTATCTTTATTTAAAGAAGAAGAATACCTTAGACTTTCCCGCATTTTTAAGACTGAAGAAATTTGTGGATAAAGAGAAAATACAAATGGTTCACGCGCATAGCAGCTCTTTTTTTTTAGCAGGATTACTAAAAATGGCCGGTTGTAATATAAAACTGGTATGGCATGATCATTATGGAGAGAGTGAGTATCTGCGGGAACGCAATTATAAAACACTTCAAATATTTTCTCATCTGTTTGACGGGATCATTTCAGTAAATACCTCTTTGAAAAACTGGGCATTAGAATATCTTCATTGCTCTAATGTTATTGAATTAAATAATTTTCCAGGGATTATTGCTATAAAAAATTCCGAAGTGGAAATAATGGGAAGCGCTGATGATTTCCGGATCTTATGTGTGGCGAATTTGAGGCCTCAAAAGGATCATGTAAACCTTATTGAAGCTTTTGAGAATGTTGCGGAAAACATTCCCGCAAGCCTTCATTTGGTAGGTGCCGATCCTAAAACAGAATATTCTTCTGAAATTTTAACAAGAATAAAAGAATCGCGCTACTATCAAAAAATCTATTACTACAAAAGTTTAAGCGATGTTTATTCTATTATGAAGCAGTCTGATCTTGGGGTATTATCCTCTAAGTCTGAAGGCTTGCCCGTAAGTCTACTGGAATATGGGTTTTGTGGATTGCCTGTAATCTCCACTAATGTTGGGAACTGTGGGAAAGTAATTGGAGAAAATGGTATTTTGGTCCCTCCGGAAAATAAGAAAAAACTTACCGAAGCTATCCTGGAGTATTATCACAATGAAAAGAGAAGAAAAGGCGATGCCGAAAAGTTTAATACCTTCGTGAAAAGTAATTATAGTGCAGAGGTGGTACTTCCAAAATTAACGGGATTTTACAAATACCTTCTTAAATAAACTATGGGTAAGGACTTAAATGAGCTATATATTAAACTTTTGCTGCTGCATGCGGTTATGGCTTTTGCCATTTATCTGTATAGGCCCATTTCTCCTTTACTGATGCTCGGGGTGCTGGGATATTTTACTTTTATTACCATTCAAAACGAGAACAGGAACAATGAAGCCTTAATGGGCGCAGCGTATATTGCGGGAGCTGAGGTTTACTTCCGGATGACCGATGGTATGGTTTTTTACGAAACCGGGAAATATATGGTAATCATTTTTCTGGTGATTGGGATGTTTTTTAAGGGGACATCCTCTAAAACAGTACCATATTGGACATACTTATTAATACTCCTGCCGGGGGTGATCATTGCTTCTTTAAACTGGGGCTACGAATTTAGTTTCAGGAAACAGGTGGCCTTTAACTTAAGTGGGCCGGTGTGTCTTGGAGTGACTGCCCTTTACTGCTATTATAAAAAGATAAATAAACTGGATTTCCAGAAGGTAATTTTGATGTTGCTTTTACCTGTAATTTCGCAGATGATCTACCTTTTTCTATATACTCCCAGCCTTAGGGAAGGCCTCATTAGTATGTCCGGCAACTATGCGGCTACCGGAGGGTATGGGCCAAACCAGATCTCCACAGTGATGGGATTGGGGGCATTCCTGTTGGTAATAAGATTATTTACCATTAAGCATAAGCTTATAAATATTTTAGATTTAATACTCTTAGGGTTAATGGGCTACAGGGCAGTGATCACTTTCTCAAGGGGAGGAGTTTTTACGGCAATAATATGTGTAAGTCTATTTTTATTTTTTTTCTACTATAAACAGGATCGTAGAGAACAGGCTAGAATAAATATAAAAATTTTTACCATTGCGGCTTCTTTTCTTATAATTTGGATTGTTTCTTCTATAAATACCTTTGGGCTAATCGGGAACCGATATATGAACCGTAATGCCGCGGGAGAATTAAAAGCAGATATTACTACAGGCCGGGCAGAACTGGTGGAAACCGAATTACATGCTTTTTATAATCATCCGGTATTGGGAATAGGAGCGGGCAGGGGAAGGCAATACAGGGAAGAAACTTTGGGGGTTGAAATTGCTTCTCATAACGAAATCAGCCGGCTTTTATCTGAACATGGTTTGTTAGGTGTATTTGCTTTATTGATACTTATCTTTGTTCCTGTTGTTTTTTGGTTTAAATTTAAAAACAATTATTATTTCATGGCTTTTGTAGCCTTTTGGTTTCTTACGATAAACCATTCCGCTATGCGAATCGCTTTGCCTGGCTTTGTTTACGGGCTTGCACTATTATATATTGTAGATGACAAAAAGGATCCTGTACATAGGAAACGACTTACAGCTTAACAGCTTTACTGCTACTTATATTTCTTTTTTGAGCAAAATGCTGGAAAGGGAGGGCTATGAGGTGAAAACCGCTTCCACCCGTAGCAACAAAGGTTTGCGTCTGGTAGAAATGCTCGCTATGGTGGCCAGGCATCATAAAAAGACCGATGTGGTGCTTATTGATACCTACGGGGCTATGAACTTTTACTATGCCTATCTCGTGGGTAAAACCTGTGATCACTATAATTTGGATTATGTCCCTATTCTTCACGGTGGAAACCTGCCGGAGCGGCTCCATGATTCCGAATCTTATAGCCGCAAACTTTTTGGAAACGCCAAAGTAAACGTGGCGCCTTCCCATTTTTTATATGATATTTTTAAAAATAAGGGTTTCAATAATATTAAAATTGTTCCCAATGCCATCCAGCTGGAAAACTATCCTTTTAAAGAACGGAAGGAATTTCGCCCCCGGCTGTTATGGGTAAGGCGTTTTCAGAAAAGATATAATCCCCTGCTGGCCTTAAAAGTGCTGGTGCAGTTGTTTCGCACTTATCCCGATGCCGAGCTTTGCATGGTGGGGCCAGATAAAGACGGGAGCATGCAAACCTGCAAATCTTACGTGCGTAAGCATAAACTGCCGGTGCGTTTTACCGGAAAACTTAAGAAAGAGGAATGGGCACAACTTTCTACAGATTATGACTTTTTTATTAACACCACCACTATAGATAATACCCCTATAAGCGTGATAGAAGCAATGAGCCTGGGACTGGCCGTGGTTTCCACCAATGTAGGAGGTATGCCTATGCTTATAGACCATGAAAAGGATGGGATACTGGTGCCTGATAATGATAAGGATGCCATGGCCGGTGAAATTTCCAAACTTATAGAAGCTCCAAAGGAAACGGCAGAGATGACCAAAAAAGCAAGGGCCAAAGTGGAAAATTTTGATTGGGAAAAAGTGAAACCGGAATGGAACCGGGTACTTAATTAAAAGCTTCTGTGAAGCAGCTTATCTACATTGGTAATAAACTGGAAAAAAAAGGTGCCTCTCCCACGACCATAGATGTACTTATCCCATTATTAGAAAATGAAGGTTATCAGGTAAGGGCAGCGTCTTCTTTTAGAAATAAAAGTATCCGCTTATTGCACATGTTACTAACGCTTGCCCGCGCGGGTGGGAAAACTGATTATGTTTTAATTGATACTTACAGCACGCAAAATTTCTGGTATGCCATTTTGTGCGGAAAAATATGTAGGCTGCTAAAGCTGAAATATATTCCCATTTTGCACGGGGGAAATCTGCCGCAAAGGCTTCGGGAAAATAAGAAAATTAGCAGGAAGTTCTTTAAAAATGCCTTTGTAAACGTTGCTCCTTCCCAATTTTTACTGAAAAAGTTTGGACAAAGCGGGATTAAGAATTTAAAGTATATCCCTAATCCCCTGCAACTAGCTAAATATGAATTCCGGTTGCGCAAGGAATTGCAGCCAAAAATACTATGGGTTCGTTCTTTTGCAGAAATCTATAACCCGATAATGGCGGTTAAGATCCTTGAAATGCTCTTGCTGGAATACCCTCAAGCCAGTTTGTGTATGGTAGGCGGTGCAAAAGATGAAACCTTTAATAGGTGCAGAAGTTATGCAGAAAGGCATAATTTACCGGTTCATTTTACCGGAAAGCTAGAAAAAAAAGAATGGATAAGGCTTGCAGCAGAATATAGTATTTTTTTAAATACCTCTGCTATAGACAACACCCCCGTAAGCGTGATAGAAGCCATGGCCCTGGGGCTACCGGTAATCTCCACAAGAGTTGGGGGCATGCCTTATTTAATAAAAAACGGGCAGGAGGGGATCCTTTTTGATAAAGAGGAACCGGAGGCGGCAGCAAAAGCGATCCGTTTTTTATTGAAAAGCCCGCAGCAGGCAGAAACACTGGCAGAGGCAGCCCGAAGTAAAGTTGAAAAATTCGACTGGGAAATAGTTAAGCAGGATTGGTTGCAGGTACTTAACTGAAATTTTTATATTAGGCCCGGGACTGAAATAGTAAATATGTCTGATAAACCATTAGTTCATTTTGAAATTTCCGAACGCAGGATCCTTCTGCGGTTATTTGACAATATCATAGTTTTACTTACCCTCAGCATCGTAGGGATCATCTTTCAATTTGATTATTTCCGGATAGATTCCCAGTATTGGATCTGGACACTGGTCCTGGTTATTTTCCTGAATTTCTTTGCGACCGTTTTCGAACTTTATGATCTTCAGAAGGCCAGCAGGATAGAAAGCGTGCTTAAAAATGTGATCTTAACCACTTCCACTACCGTTTTATTCTACATGCTTACCCCGTTTTATACGCCAAGCCTGCCGGAAAACCGCCTGCAGATCCTGTTCTTTTTTCTTTCTATTGCCCTGGCTTTGCTAATGTGGAGGCTGGCGTACATCAATTTGATCTCTACCCCCAGGTTTTATAAAAGGGTTTTGGTGGTGGGAGATTCCTTTGATATCAAACTGATTGTGGAAGCCCTTCAAAAAACCGATCCTAATTACCATATTGTGGGATTTATCAATACAGATAACCAGGTTAAAGCCGGGCTCGATACGCATCATCTAAAAGAATTTCATGTAGATGAACTTCCTGGTATTATTTCTGAAAACCATATTAGTGAAATTGTAGTCGCCAGCGCGTATCGTAAAGGCCTCATGCTTCCACTTTATAACAAGTTGTATGAACTGCTCACCACAGGTTTTCCTATTAAGGATTATACGCAGGTTTATGAAGAATTAACGCAGCGGATTCCGGTTGAAAATGTAGATAAAGATTTTTACCGGTATTTCCCTTTTAGCCGAAATCATTCCAACAAGTTCTATACCCTGGTGTTTCGGTTTTTTGATATCCTTATTTCAATAGCAGGAATCACATTTGGATTGCTGCTTCTCCCATTTATTCTTGTGGGGAATATGCTGGCGAACCGGGGCAGGTTATTTTATTCGCAGGAAAGAGTGGGAAAACACGGTTATATTTTTAAAATTTTAAAATTGAGGACCATGAGGCATGATGCGGAACATAGCGGCCCCCAATATGCCCAGAAAAATGATTACCGTATTACCGCCTTCGGCAAGTTTTTAAGGAGAGCCAGGTTAGATGAAATTCCGCAGTTCTATAATGTGCTGAAAGGGGATATGAGCATTATAGGCCCAAGGCCGGAACGCCCTGTTTTTGTAAAAGAATTGTCTCAAATAATTCCTTTTTATGAAACCAGGCATGTGATAAAACCCGGATTAACAGGTTGGGCGCAGGTAATGGCTAATTACGGCACCTCCCATACCGATAGCCTGGAAAAACTTCAGTACGATCTTTACTATATTAAACACCGCGGACTTTTCCTGGACCTTAATATTCTGCTGAAAACCTGCAGTACGGTTTTGTTCTTTAGAGGACAATAATTGGAAGTTTGAAGTTGGAAGTTGGAAGTTAGAAAAGTGAATAGTGAATAGTGAAAGGTGGGAAGTTGAAAAATTTGTGAGTTGTGTGTTATTGGTTAGGAGCCTATGATTTAGAATTCACCCTCAAAATGGATTCTGTGCTAATCTGCATGGTCTGCGGGGAAATAAGTGAAAAGTGAATAGTGAATAGTGAATAGTGAAAAGTGGGAGTTGAAAAAGTTATGAGTTGTGTGTTATGGGTTAGGAGCCTATATTTAGAATTCACCCTCAAATTGGATTCTGTGCTAATCTGCATGGTCTGCGGGGAAATAAGTGAAAGGTGAATAGTGAAAAGCGAAAAGTGAATAGTGAAAAGTGGGAAGTTGAAAAAGTTATGAGTTGTCTGTTATCGGTTTGGAGCCTATATTTAGAATTCACCCTTAAAATGGATTCTGCGCTAATCTGGATGGTTTGCGGGGAAATAAGTGAAAAGTGAAAAGCGAAAAGTGAATAGTGAATAGTGAAAGGTGAATAGTGGGAGTTGAAAAAGTTATGAGTTGTGTGTTATTGGTTTGGAGCCTACGATTTAGAATTCAGCCTCAAAATAGATTCTGCGCTAATCTGCGTGGTTTGCGGGGAAATAAGTGAAGAGTGAAGAGTGAAAAGTGAATAGTGAATAGTGAAAAGTGGGAGTTGAAAAAGTTATGAGTTGTCTGTTATCGGTTGGGAGCATATGATTTAGAATTTACCCTCAAAATAGATTCTGCGCTAATCTGCGTGGTTTGCGGGGAAATAAGTGAAGAGTGAAAAGTGAATAGTGAATAGTGAAAAGTGGGAATTTGAAAAATTTGTGAGTTGTGTGTTATGGGTTAGGAGCCTATGATTTATAATTCACCCTCAAAATAGATTCTGCGCTAATCTGCGTGGTTTGCGGGGAAATATTGAAAAACAATAAACAATAAACAATTATCAATTATCAGATGAATAAATACCATTGAACTTACAATCTCCAATCTCCAATCTCCAATCTCCAATCTCCAATCTCCAATCTCCAGTCTCTAGTCTCCAGTCTAACGACTACAGGCTACCACTAGCGTTTTCTCCTGTACTTAACCATAGCGAACAGGAAGATGAACAAAGCGAGAAATTGAGCGATCCTGGCGATATAATTACCATATTTTACATAAAAAGTTTGCTCATCATTCAGGACAATTTCCTGCTTTAGGCTTCCCCTTTTTTCATAACCCAGGCTTTTTTCTATATCCCCCAATGGGTTAATAAAAGCAGAGATCCCCGTGTTTGCACTTCTTACCACAGCTTTTCTGGTCTCAATTGCCCTTAGCCTGGCGTAACTAAGATGCTGCTTATGCCCCTGCGTATCGCCCCACCAGGCATCATTAGTGATAATGGTAAGAAATTGGGCGCCATTGCGAACATATCCCGTTACATATTCTCCGTAAACCGATTCATAGCAGATGATAGGAGCAGTAAATGCGCCATTATCCAGCTGAAAAACTTCCCGCTCCGGCTGGGTGGTTTTCATGGCTACGGTTCCGCCCAGGTCTATCATGATATCTCCTAAAATTGGCCTTAAAAGGCTTTGATAGGGGAAATTCTCCACGCCAACCACAAGTTTGGATTTATGATAAAGCTGCGCCGGCTTAAGATTGCTGATTAAAAATGCCGAATTATAGTCATCATACCAGTCATTAACCCCAATCTGGTTGCTTTGAGGTTTTACCAGCGCAGGGTCACTAAAGCGCTGGTAAAAGGAAATTCCGCCAAGAAAGCTGAGGTTATTATGTTTTCTAACCAGCTGCCTTCCAAAAAAAGCAGCTTCAGAATTTTCAAATTCCGATAAAACCGTGCCATCGGCAAAAACGGTTTCCGGGGCAACAACTAATGCGGTAGAATCAGATACCTTTTCCCGGCTCAAATCCATCAGCAGTTCTCCAATGCGGGTATCGGTGGTATTATATTTTTCCGTGTAAGGGTTGATGTTAGGCTGCAAGATTACCGCCTCCATCTTTTTGGCCGGCATCTCATAGTTGTATCTTATCAAATAAGAAAGCGCTATTGGAACTGCCAAAATTAGCAGCAGTTTTACCACTCCACGGTAAATAATCGCTTTGTCTTTATATTCCTTATAAAGAAGCAGGGCTTTAAAAACAGCAATATTGGCCAGCCAGACCCAGAGCGTGCCGCCAAAAGTACCCGTATATTCATACCACTGAATAAGATTGTGATATTCAGAAAATCCGTTGCCCAGGTTAAGCCATGGCCAGGAAAAATCCCAGTTGAGGTGGATTTGCTCAAAAACCATCCAGAAACTGGCCAGGAAGGTGGCAGATGCCGAGAAACCTGTGCGTTTGGCAACAAGGTGATAGATTAGAAAAACTATGCTCATCAACAGGGAATTGGCGAGAATCGCAAAAGCACCGCCAAAAGGCGTGGAAAAATAGATCCAGTAAGTGGTAATAAGGTTCCAGATAAAAAATGTAAGATAAGCCGCCCCAAAGACTTTCAATTTTACCCAATTTTTAGAAAAATTCCTGATTTGAAATTCGGCGAAAAGCAGCGGTATAAAGGCTACAAAGAGTAAAAAAGGGAAACCGTAAGTAGGCCAGCCCAGGGCAAGGAGCAGTCCGCTTAAAACCGCGTAAGCAATTTGTTTCATTTTGAAATTTTACAAATAAATCAGGAAAAAGACGACAATTGTATTGCCGACACTTCAAAAATAGGAAACTAAATTTATAAGCGTAAGGTTAAAAGTTAAAATAGTGAAGAGTGAAAAGTGAAGAGTGGAAAGTGAAATTAATTACATTAAAAGATGAAAAATCTATAATCTGTAGGGAAAATGCTCCCCTACTTTCTAAGGAGGGCCCGCCTGAATGACCCCGTCGGGCAGGGTGGCCGTAGGCCGGGGTGGTTGTTTGGAAGTTTGAGATTAGAAAGTAGAAGTGGGAATTAAAAAGTTAGAAGTGAAATGAAAAGTTGAAAATTTCCAACTTCAAACCTCGTACTTCTCACCTCGTACTTCCAACTTCATATTTATTCTTACTTTAGTATCTTCATATAAAAATTAATATGGCCATAAAGAAGCATATCCCAAATCTCATCACTCTGTTAAACCTTTTAAGCGGAAGCATTGCCGTATTATTTGCCGTGCAGGGGCACCTGATAATGGCAGCCGCCTTTGTGGCACTTGGAATATTTTTTGATTTTTTTGACGGACTCGCAGCGCGTGCCCTGGATGTTAAAAGCGAGGTGGGGCTGCAGCTGGATTCCCTTGCAGATGCCGTTACCAGCGGGGTAGTGCCGGGAATTGTAATGTACCAGATGCTGAACAAGGCATTACCTGGCCCATCACACGAAATTTCTACGGAATGGACTGCCGATAGTTCTTTTTTGGAATGGGATTTCAATAATATTGCCCTCCTTGGATTATTAATTACTTTGGCATCAGCCTACCGGTTGGCAAAATTTAATGTAGATGACCGGCAGACAGATTCTTTTATTGGCCTTCCTACTCCTGCCAATGCTTTACTTATCCTTAGTTTGCCATTGATCCTCACTTACCAGCCGGGAGAATTTGTTTCTTCTTTTATTTTAAATGAATGGTTTCTGATTGGCCTAACGCTGTTGAGCTGTTATTTCTTAAATGCTGAAATAAAATTGTTCGCCCTGAAGTTTTCAGACTGGTCTTTTCAGAATAATAAATTGAGGTATTTATTTATTCTCTTATGTCTGGTGCTGGTGATCTTACTGCAATTTGCGGCAATTCCAGTTATTATTGTAAGTTACGTCCTGCTCTCGCTGATCTTTGGAGATCAGAAGGCTGCAATTGCTTAAGCCAGGCTTTTTCTATTCATGAAGAAATTTTGCGATAAAATTTAGATTGTCATATATAATTTCTGAACATATAACAGCCAGTTTTACTGCATTGGGATTGACCTATAAATCAAAAGCTTAGGGACTCTTAGGAAATTATGGTTGACAGTTTAACACCTGATTTTGAGGAATCTTTGTAAATTAAGGCTTATTTGAAAAGGTCTTAGTTATGAAAAAATTAATACTTCTTGTTTTTGTTTTAGGGAAGTTGGCTGCTTTTGCACAAAATGAAATCTTGCCTGCAGAAGTCCAGATAAAGACGGCAGTGATGGCGGCACCCGAAATGTTTCGCGATGGTGCTAAAGTTTTGGGTTATAATGAAGATGGGGAACTGGTGACTTTGCGGCAGGGAACCAATGAGATAATCTGCATTGCAGACGATCCAGACAAGGGCGGGATAAGTGTGGCGTGTTATGGCATAGCATTAGAACCTTTTATGGCACGTGGGCGGGAATTGGCTGCCGAAGGCAAAAACCTGAATGAAAAACGGGATACCAGGAAAAACGAAATTGATTCGGGAAAACTAAAAATGCCCTCTGAACCAGCCATGTTATACGTTTTTTCAGGACAGGAAAAAGACTATAATCGTGAAACCGGCGAACTCAAGAACGGCTTTATGCGCTATGTGCTTTATAAGCCGTACATGACGGCAGAAAGTACCGGCCTGCCAACTACACCACAAGCTCCCGGCATGCCATGGTTAATGGATGCCAACACCCATAGATCCCATATCATGATCACGCCGGTTGAACCTGAAAAGCAATAACTTTATGATTATTGTTGCTAAATGTGTAATGGAATATGGGAGATCTCAATTTAAGGATTCCACAGGCAAGGCCAGAAGTTTTCAATTTTCTATAGAATTTAAGCCTTTTTCGGCCTCTTTTAAGTGTTTTAATTTTCCCAGATTTATTGGCCAGAAAACCACCTTGAAGAAAATTTCTATTCAAAAATTTTCTTTTTCCGAAGTTCGAAGTTTTTGCCCAGATAAACTTTTCTCACCATTTCATCTTCAGCCAGTTCTTCAGGTTGCCCGTGTTTAAGGATAGAACCTTCAAACATAAGGTAGGTGCGGTCTGTAATTGCCAGGGTTTCCTGTACGTTATGATCGGTAATAAGGATACCGATATTTTTATTTTTTAGCTGTGCTACAATCCGCTGAATATCTTCCACCGCTACAGGATCCACTCCTGCAAAGGGTTCATCTAAAAGAATAAATTTAGGATCTGTGGCCAGAGCACGGGCAATTTCTGTTCTACGGCGTTCCCCGCCGCTTAAAAGGTCTCCGCGGTTTTTCCGGATATGGTTTAAGCCGAATTCCTCAATTAGCGATTCCATTTTAAGCTGCCGTTCTTTTTTGGAAAGGCTGGTAAGTTCCAGCACGCTCATAATATTGTCTTCAATGCTAAGTTTCCTGAATACCGAAGCCTCCTGCGCAAGATAGCCAATGCCGTTTTGCGCGCGTTTGTACATTGGGTATTTGGTAATATTCACTTTATCCAGGATAATGTCTCCGCTGTTGGGTTTAATTAAGCCCACAATCATATAGAAAGAAGTGGTTTTACCGGCTCCGTTTGGGCCAAGTAATCCTACAATTTCTCCCTGGTTTACTTCAAGGGAGATTCCTTTTACAACAGATCTGCCTTTATAGGTCTTAATAAGATTATCAGCGCGTAATTTCATTTTGTTTATTTAATGCCGGTGCTTGGTTGTATTTTCTGGGAAACCGGTAGATTTCTATCCGTTTCTTTCCAGATATAAGCAAGGTTTAACGGTTTTTTATTCACTGTAGCAAAAATTCCTCCAAACTTTTTCAAAACTTTCCCCTTGTCCATCTTAATTTATATAAATTAAAC
>NZ_JBGFSM010000005.1:0-211361 GCF_041679265.1 Autumnicola aciditolerans | reverse complement strand
CTTAAACCTTAAACCTTAAACCTTAAACCTTAAACCTTAAACCTTAAACCTTAAACCTTAAACCTTAAACCTTAAACCTTAAACTTTAAACCTTAAACCTTAAACCTTCAACCATTCTTTGCATCTTCCAGGGCTTCCCAGTATTCAAAGGCGCGGCGAAGATGGGGGATAACAATAGTCCCCCCAATGAGGGTCCCAATGCTAAGCGTTTCCATCACCTCTTCCCTGGTAATATTTTCTTTATGACTGCTTTCCAGGTGGTACTTCACGCAGTCGTCACATCGCAGTACCAGGGACGCCACAAGCCCCAGGAGTTCTTTTGTTCTTTTATCCAGGGCACCTTCCGCAAAAGCGTTGGTATCCAGGTTAAATATCCTCTTGAGCACTTTGTTGTTCTCCCTGAGGATCTTATTATTCATTTGCTGGCGATAGGAATTAAATTCCTCAACCTTATTGATCATAGCCTTTTTTATTTAAATTTTTCAATTCTCGTTTATAAATGATCTTGGAGATTACAATACTTACTTCGTACAGAATCAATACCGGGATTGCCACAATTATCTGGCTTACAATGTCCGGAGGAGTAATAATGGCCGAAACGATGAGTACCACCACGAGGGCATATTTCCGGTACGTCCTTAGAAAGTCCGGCGTAACCACGCCTACTTTCGTTAAGAAATAAATAATTATAGGCAGTTCAAATATTAACCCACTGGCAAGTACCGAAGCCCTTACCAGGCTTATATAACTACTTAGATCAAACTGGTTAAGCACCATATCGCTTACCTGGTATTTTCCGAGGAAATTAATAGAAAGAGGAGTGATTACATAATATCCAAAAACAACACCCAGGAAGAACAGTAATGAGGTAATAAAAATAAAGCCCCTGGCGTTCCTCCTTTCATTTTCACGCATGGCCGGCGCTACAAACTTCCAGAACTCATAAATTACATAAGGGAAGGCAACAATGAAGCCTGCGGTTATGGAGGTCCAGATATGGGCAGAAAATTGTCCGCCCATGGTTCGGCTTTGAATGGCAAAAGGCAACTTTTCCTGGCAAAACCCACTGTCTATACCTAGTGCCTGAGAAATATGGCATAAGATCTTATAAGAAAAGAAATCACCTTTACTAGGTCCAAACAGCAACACATCAAAAATAAAATCTTTTGCAAGAAATGCCAGTGTCGCGGCAATTACCACAGAGAGGGTTGCCCTAATTAAATGCCACCTGAGATCTTCCAGGTGGTCTAAAAAGGACATTTCTTTTTCCTGTTCCGGTTGAGGAGCTTTAATTTTCTTCATTTATAGTATTCCTTCGCGAATTAAATTGTGAAGATGCACCACGCCGGCATAATTCCCGTTCTTCTCATCATCTATTGCCAGCAACTGGGTAATTTTATTTTCTTCTATAAGTTCCAGGGCATCCACGGCCAGGGCATCCTGGCTGATTTTCCGGGGGTTTTTGCTCATAATGTCCCTGGCGGTGAGGTTTCTAAATTCCACATTATCCTTCAGCATTCTCCTAATGTCGCCATCGGTAATTACACCTACAATCTTTTGGTTTTCAATCACAGCGGTAACGCCCAGCATTTTTTCAGAAATTTCAATAATCACTTCATTAACACTGCTTTCCGGGCTTACCTCCGGTTTCTCATTTTGGGAAGTAATGTCGCGAACGCGCAGATAAAGTTTTTTGCCAAGCGAACCTCCCGGATGGTACTTGGCAAAGTCTTTTTTAGAAAATCCTTTCAGCTTTAAAAGACATACCGCTATGGCATCTCCTATTACCAGCTGCGCCGTAGTGCTGCTGGTAGGGGCAAGATTATTCGGGCAGGCCTCTTTTTCAACGTAGGAATTTAGTACATAATCTGCTGCTTTCCCGAGGAAAGAACTTTTATCTCCGGTAATTGCCAGTAACGGATTGTTAAAATTTTTGATTAACGGGATTAAAACTTTTATCTCCGGGCTGTTTCCGCTTTTGGAAATGCATAAAACCAGGTCTTCTTTTTGAATGGTCCCCAGGTCGCCATGAATGGCATCTGCGGCATGCATAAAGATTGCAGGAGTTCCTGTGGAATTAAAAGTGGCTACAATTTTTGTAGCAATAACGGCACTTTTACCCACCCCGGTAACAATAATTCTGCCTTTAGACCGATAGATCTTTTCTACAGCACTAACAAATTCATCATCAAGGAGATTCTCAAGATTTGCAATAGCTTTAGCTTCGGTAGAAATGGTTTCTTTTGCGGCTGTAAGAATTTTTTCCTGAAGTTTCAAATTTGATGAATTATGAATTGTAAGTACTAAAGAAATATGTATATTTAGTATTGCAAATGTATATAAAATTGTAAGACAATTGAATGAGTTTGACGGAAATTGATTTACACCAACAACTGAAGAAATACTTTGGATTTAGCCAGTTCAAAGGACTTCAGGAAGAGGTGATTACCAGCGTTGTGAAAGGAAACGACACATTTGTGGTAATGCCAACCGGAGGAGGAAAGTCCCTATGCTACCAACTCCCGGCTTTAATCGCCGACGGGACAGCAATTGTGGTTTCGCCCCTTATTGCTTTAATGAAGAACCAGGTAGATGCCATTCGTGGGATCTCCGCAGAACATGGAGTGGCCCATGTGCTTAACTCTTCCCTTAATAAATCTGAAGTACGGCAGGTAAAGGAAGATATTACCAACGGAATTACCAAACTGCTCTACGTAGCTCCGGAATCTTTAACTAAAGAGGATTATGTGGATTTTCTAAAAACCCGGAAGATCTCCTTTCTGGCTATAGATGAAGCGCACTGCATTAGTGAATGGGGCCACGATTTCCGGCCGGAATACCGTAATTTAAGAAGCATCATAGGCCGTATTGGGGATAATATTCCCATTGTGGCACTTACCGCAACGGCTACGCCCAAGGTACAGGAAGATATCCTTAAAAATCTTGGAATTCCCAATGCCACTACTTTTAAAGCCAGTTTTAACCGGCCAAATCTTTATTACGAAGTACGGCCAAAGACCAAAAATGTAGATGCAGATATCATTCGTTTCGTAAAGCAGAACGAAGGCAAGTCTGGGATTATCTATTGCCTTAGCCGGAAAAAAGTGGAAGAGCTGGCCCAGACCCTCCAGGTAAACGGGATAAGTGCCGTTCCCTACCATGCAGGGCTGGAACCTAAGACCAGGTCCCGGCATCAGGATATGTTTCTTATGGAAGATATAGATGTGGTGGTGGCCACCATTGCATTTGGAATGGGGATAGACAAGCCCGATGTGCGCTTTGTGATCCATCACGATATTCCTAAAAGTATAGAAAGTTATTACCAGGAAACTGGAAGGGCCGGAAGAGATGGAGGTGAAGGCCATTGCCTTGCCTTTTACTCTTATAAAGACATAGAAAAGCTGGAGAAATTTATGAGTGGTAAGCCGGTGGCAGAGCAGGAAATTGGCCATGCCTTACTACAGGAGATCGTGGCTTATGCCGAAACTTCGGTTTCCAGGAGGAAATTTATCCTGCATTATTTTGGGGAAGAATTTGACCAGGATACAGGAGAAGGTGCTTCTATGGACGATAATGTGAGGTATCCCAAGAAACAGGTGGAGGCGAAGGAAGAAGTGGAGCTTTTGCTGAAAACAGTAAAAGAGACCAGGGAGTTATACAAAGCAAAAGACCTGGTACGCACGCTTGTTGGGAAATCCAACGCCATTATCGCTTCTCATAAAACCGATGAAAACCCGCTTTTTGGAAAAGGAAATTATAAGGATTCCAAATTCTGGATGGCCCTTATCCGTCAGGTGTTGGTAGGAGGAATGCTTAAGAAGGATATCGAAACCTATGGCGTTATAAAAATTACTCAGAAAGGAGAGGATTTTCTGGAACAACAGGAATCTTTTATGATGACCGAAGATCATATTTTTGATGCCACCACAGAAGCCTCTGCTTCCACCTCCAGGAAATCCGGGGGAGCGGTGGACCAGCAACTGGTTGGGATGTTAAAGGATTTGCGTAAAAAAGTCGCTAAAAAACTTGGATTACCTCCTTTTGTGATTTTTCAGGATCCATCGTTGGAAGATATGGCACTAAAATATCCTGTGACCCTTGAAGAGCTGGGTAATATCTTTGGTGTTGGCGAAGGAAAAGCGAAGAAGTACGGGCAAGATTTTGTGGAACTTATCTCCAGGTATGTGGAAGATAACGACATTATAAGGCCAGATGACCTGGTGGTGAAATCTACCGGCGCAAACTCTGCTTTAAAGCTTTATATAATACAGAATGTAGATCGCAAATTGCCTCTGGACGATATTGCTTCAGCCAAAGGAATGGAGATGAATGAATTTATTAAAGAAATGGAAGCTATCGTTTATAGCGGTACCAAGCTAAATATTGATTATTACCTTCAGGATATATTGGATGAAGACCAGCAGGAAGAGATCCATGAATATTTTCTGGAAGCCGAAACCGATAAAATAGATGATGCCATAGAAGAGTTTGACGGGGATTATGATGATGAGGAATTACGGCTTTACCGTATTAAATTTATTAGTGAAGTGGCGAATTAAGTAAAAAGCGATCCTGTGAAATTAATCATCCGCTTGTTTTATTTTAAATGCTGAATTATGGATTCTTATTGTTTTGAATTTGGAGTTCACAAACTGCTCAGCCAGAAAACTCACAATCCACAACTCATAACATTAGAATTTTCTGTTTAGCTGGATATCATTGGCCATTTAAGAATATCACCTGACAACTAATAACTATAATATAATTCGACTTTTCGCTTTTTCTTCCGCAGATAACGCAGAGTATCGCAGGGGGATATTTTGAAGTTTTGGAGGAATAAACCCCAAACAGAAAATAAAATCAGCAACCGACAACGGACAACTCATAACATTGTACTTTCGGTTAGCCAGATTTTCCATTTTCCCTTTATCAACTGTCCATTTCTTTACTACAAATAACACCACCCCGGCCTTCGGCCACCGCTCCATAAAAGGAGGGTAGTTTTTTCCTGTTTTTAAGACAGATCTTTATTTTTTAAAGCCATGCACACATTATTAATAAAGATATTTTCGCACTTCAGATTGTCAATCTCATTTTCGCTTTCCACTTGCCATTTTTTTAGGGAAAGCTAATTCGCTTTCTTCCTATATAAGAATAGGAGCTTCCAGCTGTCTTAAAGAATAAAGTTTAATTTTTTCAACACACCATCTACCCCGTAAAGAAAGCTTCTAACTCCCACTTCTAACTTCATTTTGATCATTACCGTCCGCCGTTTGCCTGCAGGTCTGTGATGCATTGAAAATCCAGCATGGGCACACCGTTATCATCAAGCATATTGGCAATCCCGTACCCAAACTCAATAGAAGAGCGCATAAGACACCCGCGCGCAGTACAATGCCCGTCATTATCACTATCTGCATGATCACTCTGGGCGTCGGAGCCAATATCAACCAGGCCCAGCAAATGTCCAAATTCATGGTTGAGAACTGCGGCTTCCACTGTTTTGGTGGAAAGGTTTCCCGCTTTTGCCACAAATTCTTCTATGGTTTTGGTGTAAATCACCATAGACGTATTTCTGTAGGCCGAACCCAGGATCACTTTGCCATCTTCATCATCTTTGTTGCTGCCATCTGCAAAATATATGAAAACAGCAATTTCATCTCCTGCATTATAGGCTGTTCTGGTCTCTTTCTCAATTTTCACAATTTCCTCTATCTCAAAAGGTGCCTGTCCTGAAGATTCTACAGGTCTTACGTGAATGGCTATACCATCGGGTTTAAAGGTCCTTGTTTTAAGGAAATTCCTGAAAATCTCCAGAGCTCCCGGATCTGGAGCATAACCGGCAACATAAGCAATCTCAATGTTTATAGAAGAGAACTTTTCATCACTCAAAAGATCATGAGCAGAATCCCCAAGGCTTCTCAGGTTAACGCTTTTATCTATTCTATTGCTAAGCTCATCATCCCCCGTAGTACAGGAAACTGTAGTTGTAAAAAGAAAAAATGCTACCAGCAACTTGTTTAGCTGAAGTTTCTTGGGAAGGTTTTCAGAGAATTTATAACGCATTCTTATTTTGGATCAGGTTTGGAACAATATCCTGTTCTGCAAAAAATTAAAAATAGGAAATTACTTCTTTTTTGGCTGAAGTCTTGCAAGATAATCGTAATGCCTGCCCTTTTTTAGTAATTCGCAGTCAAAATTGTTATAATCTGCAATGTGCTTAAGTGAATCAAAATCGATGTAGAGCCAGTCAAAACTTTCAGATTGCTCACCTTTATAGCTTAGCCGGAACTGTATTTCCCCAATATAATTATCGGCAGGCGCTTCTTCATCTTCATCATCCTGCAGGTAGCTTAGGTCTGAAGAATCTATTAGCAGCTGGCCGCCCGGCAACAACAGACTTTCAACATGTTTAAAAAAGAAATTCAAATTTTTGAGATTGCCAATGATCCCGGTGCCGTTCATCAACATAAGCAACGTGTCAAATTTTTCATTTTTCAGTTCAAAAAAATCCAGCTGCCGGGCATCTTCCAGGCCTCTTTCCGCAGCAATCTCCACGGCGCCTCTTGAAGTATCTATACCGGTAACCTTTAATTTTCTATTATTCTGAAGATAAAGGGCGTGGCTTCCCGCACCGCAGCCCACATCCAGTACTTTTCCATGACAATTTTTTAAAGCCGCTTTTTCTATGGGAGGCATCGCGCCAAATTCCCTGAAGAGGTAGGAAACCGGGATAATATCATCGTCAAAATCGGGGGAATGAACAATGATATCACTTTCATCCTGTTGATGATAATAGGCTGAAATCGCCATTCCAAATATGTCTTTCTTAGTCTTATTCATATCTTTGCCAAATGCAGGAAACGTTAGAAAATCTTCCAGATCGAGCCAAAGATAAGCATAAGGAGAATAAAAAGTTTTTTTCAAAATTAAGAAAAAAGCCTCCCAAAGACCTGGACAGGCAAATGCAGAAGCTGCATGAGGAGGAATTTGCGGAAACCAATTGCCTTAATTGCGCGAATTGCTGTAAAACCACCGGCCCGCTTTTTACCAATAAAGATATTGAACGCATTAGCAAACACTTAAAATTAAAGCCCCAACAATTTATTGAGCAGTATTTGCGGATGGATGAGGATAAGGATTATGTGTTGCAGGAGGTTCCCTGTGCATTCCTGGCGGCAGATAATTATTGCCTTATCTATGATGTGCGGCCAAAAGCCTGCCGGGAATATCCTCATACCAACAGGAAAGATTTTCATAAAATTTCAAATCTCACCATTAAGAACACGGCAATTTGCCCCGCCGCTTATAATATTGTGGAAAAAATGAAAGCAAGAATCAAGCTGAAATAAATTTAAAAAGTTTCATCTGGTAATACTCTTTCACTCTCAAGGGAAGTTAGCCGCAGGCCGGAGGGAATAATTTTAGCCTGAAAACAATACATAAATATAGAACCTCTTTTACCGAGAATATAATTTTACTTGTAAATTAAATATTTCTCTCTGGTTCTTCGGAAATCCTGAAGTCCAGGCTCCCAGCTTTTCCTTATTTCTTCAGCGGAAAGGCCGCGCTCTATTTGCTGCTGAAGTTTTTTTGTTCCTGCAAGTTTTGTAAAAAAGGAATTAAAAAATGCCTCTTTATCTGAAGTATTTTGGTAAGCTTTTATGAGCCATTCCAGATTGATCTTTTCCGGAACTTCAATCTGGCTTAGGTCTTCCCCATAGCAGGTTTTTCCAAGATGTTTTGGGTTCTTAGCTCCCGGCAAAGACTGTGGTGTGTAAGTGAAATGATATATTGCTTCATCCAAAAAGGGAGATCCATATAGCTGGAACTGCTTTTGGGTTCCGCGCCCCGCATTTACATTAGTGCCTTCAAAAAAACACAGGCTGGGATAAAGCTGGATCGCCTGGTCGTTTGGCAAATTAGGTGAAGGTTTCACAGGGAGGCTGTATAATTTTGAATGATCATAATTTTTCATCTCCATTACGCTCAAATCAGCTTTTCGACCATTTGCCAGCCAGCCTTCCCCGTTGATCATTTTCGCATATTCTCCCATAGTCATGCCATGCACTACGGGAATAGGATGCATTCCCACAAAACTCTGATATTCGGTTTCAAGAACCGGCCCGTCTATATAATTTCCGTTGGGGTTGGGGCGGTCCAGCACGAGGAGTTGAAGTTTATTTTCGGCTGCGGCTTCCATAATATAATGCAGCGAGGAGATATAGGTATAAAACCTGGTGCCCACGTCCTGAAGGTCAAAAATAAGCATATCTATCCCCTTAAGCTGTTCTGCGGAAGGTTTTTTATTGCTGCCGTAAAGGGAAATTACCGGCAGCCCCGTTTTTAAATCTGTCCCATCCTGTACTTTTTCCCCGGCATCGGCTTCCCCGCGAAAACCGTGTTCGGGAGCAAAAACTTTTTTTATGTTCACTCCCAGGTTTTTTAAAGAATCCACGAGGTGGGTGTAAGTGCCGTTTTCGTTTTTAATGAGCGAGCTCTGGTTCGCGATAATGCCTATTCTATTATCCTTTATTAAAGGCAGGTATTCTTCAGTTCTGTTGGCTCCCACAATTATTTCTTCGGAAGTCTGAAAATCCTCATGTTTGTTATCTGCATTAAAAGCTTCAGCCTTATTTGGCTTGTTGTTTGTGTTTCCGCAGGAAAGGAAGCTTATAAGAACGAATAAAAATGTACTTTTGAATAACCTCTTAATCATAATTCTGGTTTGAATTTCGAGTTTTTCGTCGTAAAACGACTTATTAGCACCAAAAAGTATAAAAGTAGCATTTCCGCTCCTATAATGAAAATAGCAGTGGTGGCCATTGCCATAGGGGTAATTATGATGCTGGTATCCTTTGCCACCGGGTTGGGGCTTCAGCAGAAAATACGGGATAAAATTGCCGCTTTTAACGGGCATATTATTATTTCGAATTACGATAATAACAGCTCCCAGATTACCTTCGAACCGGTTTCCAGAAATCAGGATTTTTACCCCGATTTCAAAAAAGTGGAAGGGATTGAACATGTACAGGCCGTGGCTACAAAATTTGGGGTTATACGAACGGCGACAGATTTTGAAGGAGTGATTGTAAAAGGAGTGGGAAAGGATTATAAGTGGGATTACTTCAAAGATTTTTTAGTTGAAGGAGAGCTGCCCGATGTTCAAAATAAACTAAATGATGAGGTGCTTATTTCAGATTATCTCGCCAACCGGCTTCAGCTAAAAGTAGGGGATAAAGCGCCTACTTATTTTTTGCGGGAAGATAATGAACGGCCCTTACTGCGCGCTTTTGTAATCACGGGAATATACGATTCCGGGTTTCAGGAATTTGATGAGCTGTATATGATTGCCGATATCAGGCATATCCAGCGTCTCAATAAGTGGGATGAGGACGAAGTGGGGAATTTTGAAGTTTTTATAGATGATTTTGATGAAATTGATTTCAAAGGGAATCAGGTTTATGAAAATACCGGCTCTTTTCTCGATACCCAAACCATCACCCAAAAGTATTATGCCATCTTCGAATGGCTTTCCCTCTTCGATTTTAACATCGCCCTCATTATTGGGATTATGATCCTGGTGGCGGGGATCAATATGATTACCGCACTGCTGGTGCTTATTCTCGAAAGAACGCAAATGATTGGGGTGCTTAAGGCGCTTGGAAGTACGGACTGGACCATCAGGAAAATTTTTCTTTATAATGCAGGGTACCTTATATTAAGGGGCTTATTCTGGGGAAATTTAATAGGAATAGGTTTATTGCTGCTTCAGAAATACCTGAAGTTATTTCCGCTGGATCCTCGTACTTATTACGTTACCGAAGTGCCGGTATATCTAAACTGGGATTACATTCTCGCGGTTAATGCAGGAACAATGCTCCTATGTATGCTTATGCTCCTTATACCTTCGATAATAATCGCTAAAATCTCTCCAGTAAAGGCCATGAAATTTGAATAGAATGAAGTTAGAAGTCCGAAGTTAAAGGTAAGAAATTGGAATTATAAAGTTGAAATTGAGAATGGAGAACGAGAGTTAAAATTTTTTTGTTAGTTGCCGGTTGTACGTCTCCGGTACAGGTAAACAACTAAAGTGAATATCTATCTTCTCTAAAAGACAACAGGAAAAGGGCAACAAGCAACAGGTAGCCTGCCTGGGGGCAAAATCTTAGTTTATTCCCCGTTCTGAGGAAGAAAATTTTACCTTTGCAAATCTAAAATGAAAGAATGGAATACGCAGAAAATATATTAGGTACTATAGGCAATACGCCGCTGGTGAAAATGAACAAAATCACCAAAGAAATTGATGCCCTTGTACTCGCCAAATATGAAACTTTTAATCCCGGAAATTCGGTAAAAGACCGTATGGCTTTAAAAATGGTAGAAGAAGCCGAAGCTAAAGGTTTGCTGAAGCCTGGTGGAACAATAATAGAAGGGACTTCCGGAAATACCGGGATGGGCCTTGCCCTTGCAGCTATTGTAAAAGGCTACAAAATGATATGCGTGCTAAGTGATAAACAAAGCAAGGAGAAAATCGACATTTTGAAGGCGGTGGGAAGTGAAATTGTAGTATGTCCCACAGATGTGTCGCCCGATGATCCTAAGTCATATTATTCGGTTTCCCGACGGTTGGCAGAAGAAACTCCTAACAGCTGGTATGTAAACCAGTACGATAATCTTGCCAATACCAGGGCCCATTATGAAAGTACAGGCCCGGAGATTTGGAGGCAAACCGATGGTAAGGTTACCCATTTTGTAGTAGGAGTGGGCACCGGCGGGACAATTTCCGGCGTTGGAAAATACCTTAAAGAGCAGAACCCCAAAATTAAAGTATGGGGGATTGACACCTATGGCTCGGTTTTTAAAAAGTA
Organism: Autumnicola aciditolerans; assembly: GCF_041679265.1. Lineage (NCBI taxonomy): Bacteria > Pseudomonadati > Bacteroidota > Flavobacteriia > Flavobacteriales > Flavobacteriaceae > Autumnicola > Autumnicola aciditolerans. The sequence continues at coordinate 200,490 of NZ_JBGFSM010000005.1, read as the reverse complement.
CCATGAAACCGGTGTTTTTGATGAAAAAGAGATCTATCCTTATGTAACTGAAGGAATTGGGGAAGATATTCTTCCTAAAAACGTAGATTTCAGCGTGATAGATGGATTTACAAAAGTGACCGATAAAGATGCGGCGGTCTATACCCAAAGACTTGCCAAAGAAGAAGGTTTCTTTTTAGGGAATAGTGCGGGAGCCGCAGCAAAAGGGCTGCTTCAGCTAAAAGAGCATTTCAGCAAAGACGATGTGGTGGTGGTGCTTTTCCATGATCACGGCAGCCGCTACGTGGGGAAAATGTATAATGATGAATGGATGAAAGAAAAAGGTTTTCTGGATTAATTTAATGACATTAAAACCAAAGACCCTGCCTTTCCTACGGCGGGGTTTTTAAATTTAAATGAAAAGGCCATCCCAAAAATTTTAATTTTCAAACCTGGTTTTCGCATTATGGAAAAATGCCTTACTTTCAACCCATAAATCATACAGATGAAAAAACTATACTTCCTGTTAACCATCGCGTTATGCATGGCCTGCAGTTCTACTTCAGAAATCAACGCCCCGGAAATCCCAACCTCTGGCAGTTACAATATCAGTTTTCTTGCTCTTGGAGATTCTTATACCATTGGGGAAAGTGTGGCGGCAGAAGACCGATGGCCGGTGCAGCTGGCAGAAACCCTTAGGGACAGGGGATATAAAGTTGCTCCGCCAAAGATAATTGCTAAAACCGGTTGGACCACCCAGGATTTGCTTGATGGAATTGAAGATGAGCTTAATGTGCAGCGGGATTTTGATCTGGTATCTATACTTATTGGAGTAAATAACCAATACCAGCATCGTTCTATAGAGGAATATGAGAGGGAATTACGGGAGGTTTTCAGAAAAGCTATAAACCATTGTAAAACCATGGAAAAAGGTGTTTTTGCAGTAAGTATTCCAGATTACGCTGCCACTCCTTTTGGGGAGGCTAATGCTGAAGTTATTACAGAAGAAATAAATGAATTTAATGCAGTTTTCCGCGAAGTAGCCAGGGATTTTCAGGTTCCGTTTTACAATATTACTCCAATTTCGAGACGTGCAGAGGAAAATCCTGAACTTGTTGCCCCTGATGGGCTTCACCCCAGCGCGCTCATGTACAGGTATTGGGTAGAGGAAATTGTAGATGACGTTGCACAAATTCTTAAAGATTAACCCAAAAATGATATCCCTTTAAGGGTGATAATCGCACTGTAGAAATCTTTTTTTACTGCTAAGAAGGCATATCCTTACGGGATATCCTGATGGCCTCCAGGATTTACTGAAGAAGAGCAACTTTTTTAATTTTCAGATAGAAAATTTAGCTACTTTTAGTAGATGCAGGAAGATTTTCTACATTATATCTGGAAATTTCAGAAGTATAATTTCACCAATGCGATCACTACCGCAGGCGAATCCATACTAGTGCAGGAAGTGGGCTTCCATAACCAGCTTTCCGGGCCGGATTTCTTTAATTCTAAAATTAAAATTGGCGACCAGCTGTGGGCAGGCAATTTGGAAATACATCTAAAGTCTTCAGATTGGTATATCCATAAACATGAAACAGATAAGAGCTATGACAATGTGATCCTACATGTGGTTTGGGAACACGATGTGGATATATACCGGGCAGATAATTCGCCTGTTGCCACGCTAGAGCTTAAAGACAAAGTTCCACCGGGAATGGTTCAAAATTATGAACGGCTGCTGTCCCGTGGTTTTAAATGGATTAATTGTGAGGATTCCTTTGGCCAGTTTAGTGATTTTGAAACCGTACACTGGCTGGAACGGCTTTATTTTGAACGGCTGGAAGAAAAGTCTGTGCTTATTTCCCAGCTTCTGCTAAAAACGGGGAATAATTGGGAAGCGGTACTTTTCCAGGTTTTGGCAAAATCCTTTGGTCTTAATGTAAACGGGGAAAGTTTTTTAAGTATAGCCCAAAGTTTTGATTTTAATATTTTCCGTAAAAATCAGGATCACCTCTTTAAACTGGAAGCACTTTTGCTGGGACAGGCAGGGCTGCTTGAAAAGGAATACGAAGATGCCTGGTTTCAGAAGTTAAAGAGTGAATATCGCTATCTTCAGCATAAATATCAATTAAGCGCGGCCCAAGTTATAAAACCAAAATTTTTTCGCCTTCGGCCGGACAATTTTCCCGTGATCCGCCTGGTCCAGCTCGCTAAACTCTATGCCGATACTCCTTCTTTTTTTGAAAAAATAACCCATGCAGGCAGTACTGCCGATTTCTATCAAATTTTTGAGGTCACTCTAAAGGACTACTGGAATATGCATTATCATTTTGGGAAGGAACATCTGCCCAGGAAAAAGAAAACTTCCAGAGCATTTATTGAATTAGTATTTATAAACGCGGTTCTTCCTTTTCGTTTCGCCTATTTTAATCATTTTGGAAAACCTGAAGATGCGGTTACAGAACTGGCAGAGCATATCCCTGCCGAGGAGAATTCAGTTATTCATAAATTTAACCTGCTAAGACCGGGAGTGGCAGTAAATTCCATGCAATCTCAGGCCTTACTGCAACTAAAGAAAAACTATTGCGATCTAAACAGATGCCTACATTGCGATTTAGGGATAAAATATATAAGGCCTGCATAGTGCAGTGTTGTTGTAACCTCCATACAAAATGGACAAAGGAATAGTTAAACCCACCCGTGCATTTAAAATTTTTATATTTTTGAAGCATGCATAGTTTTATTTACGACATACGGTATTTTTTTGAACGCCGTGGTTTTTATGTGTCTTCCAGGTTAGCAGATAAGCTGGGGATGCGGGCAAAAAGTGTAAGATTGTTCTTTATTTACGCCTCTTTTTTTACTATGGGAGCCGGTTTTATAATTTATCTTACCCTTGCGTTCTGGTTAAAGCTAAAAGATTTGGTATATACCAAAAGAACCTCTGTTTTTGACCTTTAGCTAAAAGGAATTTCTTAATATTTAAATACATTCATTAATTTTCCTGCCAATCCTTTGAAAAGCCTTAGTATTTACGTTAAGAAACCCTTAAGAAATTGCGGTTTGTTTTTTGAAAACCTTAAGTTTTTTTCGCATATTGCGGACTCTTAAATTTAATCAAAACAGAAACAGATGCATAAGACCTTGTCCAAGCGAATTTTATTTTCAATTATTGGAACATTCTTACCACTTATCACTTTTGCACAGGAAAACGGCGGAGAAACCATTTCTGCTAAAATCGATACCATTTTTAAAGATTACACGGGTTGGTTCGTAGATTTTATTTTTTACGAAATTCCTTTTAGTCATGCCTTTCAAATTCCATGGGTTCTCATTGTCTTAATAGGGGGTGCTTTATATTTTACATTTTACTTTAAGCTGATAAACTTTACCGGTTTTTGGACCGCAATAAAAGTTGTCCAGGGGAAATATGAAGATATTGAAAAGCATGGGGCAGATACGCTTTATGCAGATCCTACACCCAATGAAGATGCCAACATTATTGAAACTCTTAGGGACGATAGTGCAGATGGGGAAGTTTCCCACTTTCAGGCCCTTACTGCTGCACTTTCCGCGACAGTAGGTTTAGGGAATATTGCCGGTGTTGCCGTGGCTTTGTCCATTGGCGGCCCGGGTGCTACCTTTTGGATGGTGGTTGCAGGATTACTTGGTATGGCTTCTAAGTTTGCAGAATGTACGCTTGGGGTAAAATATCGGGATGTGGGTCCTGACGGGACGGTGTATGGTGGCCCAATGTACTACCTCAAAAAAGGCCTTGGAGAGAAAAATATGGGCGGGCTTGGTAAAGTGCTTGCGGTGATCTTTTCTGTTTTTGTAATTGGAGGATCTTTTGGTGGTGGAAATATGTTCCAGGCCAATCAGGCAGCTGCACAGTTCACCAAACTTTTGGAAATTGAAGGAGGCAACGCAGGGTTCTATTTTGGAATAGTAATGGCAATACTGGTTGCAGTAGTAATTATTGGAGGGATTAAAAGAATTGCTTCTGTAACTGAAAAAATTGTGCCTTTTATGGCCGGGATCTATGTTCTTGCCGCTTTAATTATACTAGGTGCCAACTGGATGTATATTGATGATGCCTTTGGGTTAATATTTGAAGGAGCCTTTTCAGGACTCGGCATTGCCGGAGGTCTTGTGGGGGTAATGATACAGGGGATACGCCGTGGTGCTTTTTCTAATGAAGCCGGAGTTGGATCTGCCGCTATTGCCCACTCTGCCGTAAGAACCAAGTATCCTGCCAGTGAAGGGATAGTGGCTTTGCTGGAACCCTTTGTAGACACCGTTGTAATTTGTACAATGACAGCCCTGGTGATAGTAATTACCAACTTTCATGAGAATTTTCTGGAATACGGGAATGAAATAACAGAGGGAGTAGAGCTAACTGCTACTGCTTTTGATACCGTAATTCCGCATTTTTCTATAGTATTAACCATTGCTGTGATTTTGTTTGCCTTCTCCACTATGATTTCCTGGTCTTATTACGGAATGCAGGGCTGGAAATACCTGTTTGGAAAAGGAAAATTTACAGACCTTGTTTATAAAATTCTTTTCTTAATTTTTGTGGTGGTTGGAGCTTCTATTAGCCTGGGATCAGTAATTAACTTTTCGGATGCTATGATTTTTGCAATGGTAGTGCCTAATATTATTGGCGTACTGCTATTAACACCGGTAATTAAAAAGGAATTAAAAAAATACATGAGAGCCATTAACAAGAAAAAGGAAGCACTTGATGAAGGTGCGACCGATTATAATAAAGTGTAATGCTTTTTTAGATCAATGAAATTTAAATCCCATTTTGTTTTCAATAGAAATCAGCAAAATGGGGTTTTGCTTTTGGTGGTGTTAATAATTATCCTGCAGGTGGTATTGGTTATGCCGCATTTTTCTTCTAGAGCTGAGCCTCAGGTAGTCACCAATGCTCAGATAGACCTTTTTCAGAAGAAGATAGATTCCTTGAAACGGGCCAAAACTGAAAAACCAGTTGAACTTTCCCTTTTTAATCCTAACTATCTCACCGACTTTAAAGGCTATACTTTGGGAATGTCTCCTGAAGAAATAGACCGGTTACTCAGTTTCCGGAGTGCTGGAAAATGGATAAATTCGGCTCAAGATTTTCAGGCAGTAACTGGTGTTTCTGATAGTTTGCTAAACAGGATTGCTCCACTTTTTAAATTTCCCGAATGGGTTAGGCAATCACAGCAAGACCCGGTAAAACCGGGTTCTCCTGTTTCTTCACGTATTATGAAAAAAGATCTTAATGTAGCCACGGCAGGAGAGCTTATGGAGGTAAATGGAATTGGAGAGGTTCTGGCTCAAAGAATTGTGAACTATCGGAATAAGCTAGGTGGTTTTGCAGATGAGATTCAGCTAAAAGATATCTATGGCCTTAGTTATGAAACAAGAGGAAATATTTTAAAAACTTTTTCTGTGCTTACTAAACCTGAGATCATCAAAAAAAGTCTTAAATCCATAGGTGTTCTGGAGTTATCTGAAGTTCCATATTTCAATTATGAGCTAGCCCGGGAAATTATTAATTATCGGCAGTTACACGGTGGAATAAACTCTTTTGAAGAATTATCAAAAATCAATAGTTTTCCAACAGATAAAATTGATAGAATTGAATTATATTTGACGATTGATTAAATTAATTTAATAAAAGTTCATTTTTATAAAATTAAATTAAAATTTACAAATTTTGAAAATAGCTTCTATTTTAGTGGTTTCAACTATAAACTTTACCACAACTAGCATTTTCGAATAGCTTAAAATAAGAATATTAGGATATGAATAGTATGTATTTTACAGAGGAACATGAACTTTTCAGGAAAAGTTTCCAGGACTTTCTTCAAAAGGAAGTGGTGCCTCATATAGAAAAATGGGAAAAAACCGGAACTATAGAAAGGTTTATCTGGAATAAATTTGGAGAAATGGGCTATTTTGGATTAAATCAGCCTGAAAAATATGGAGGCCTGGAACTGGATCTTTTCTATACTGTTATTTTTCTTGAAGAACTTCAAAAAATAGATTCCGGGGGATTTGCGGCCGCCATGTGGGCACATGCGTATCTGGCTATGACGCATATTAAAGCTGAAGGAAGTGAAGCTATAAAAGAAAAATATCTTACGCCAAGTATAGATGGAGAGCAAATAGGTTGTTTATGTATCACGGAGCCATTTGGCGGGTCTGATGTTGCGGGAATGCGCACCACGGCTGTAAAAGAAGGCGATACATACGTAATTAATGGTTCTAAAACTTTTATTACCAACGGGGTGTATTCAGATTATCTGGTGGTGGCTGCTAAAACCAGCCCTGAAAAAGGGAATAAAGGAATGAGTATTTTTATTATAGACAGGGATACGCCGGGAATTACAGCCAGCAAACTTAATAAGCTTGGGTGGAGAGCTTCAGATACTGCAGAGATTGCATTTGATAATGTAAAAATTCCTGCCGAAAATTTAATGGGAGAGCCAGATAAAGGCTTCTCTTACATCATGCAGCATTTTGCAATGGAAAGGCTTATCATGGGGATAAATGCTCATGCCCGTGCAGAATACGCCCTTAACTATGCAATTCAGTACATGTCTGAAAGGGAAGCATTTGGAAAAACTATAGATAAATTCCAGGCACTAAGACATTCTGTGGCAGATATGGCCAGTGAAATTGAAATGTGCAAAGAATTTAATTATTCCATAGCTAAAAGGCTTGGGGACGGGCAGTATGTGGTGAAGCAGGCAAGCATGTCTAAACTGCTCTCTACAAAGATGGCCGACAAGGTTATATATGAATGCCTTCAAATGCTTGGGGGATATGGGTATATGGAAGATTATCCCATGGCACGATTGTTCAGGGACAGTAGGTTGGGACCTATAGGTGGCGGCACTTCTGAAATTTTGCGAGAAATTATCGCTAAAATGGTAATCGATAAGAAAGAGTACAAACCCGCAGCCAGATAAATAGATTCATCATTTTAGCGAAAATTCATTTTTTCATTCTAAAATGATAATCGTTAAAAGGAGCATAAGCTTTGTGCCCTTTAGCTTCTGGCATAGGCTGAAGCATGAGATTTGAAAGAAGAAAAAAGGCCAAAAAATAAAACAGGATAAAATTGTGTGTTTGTAGAAATGAATTATATTTGCAGCCTAATAATTTTTAAAGAAAGGAGGTGACACTATGTTAATAATACCAGTAAAAGACGGAGAAAATATTGATAGAGCGCTGAAGCGTTTTAAGAGAAAGTTTGATAAAACCGGAACAATGCGTCAGTTAAGAAGCCGTCAACATTTCACAAAACCGTCAGTAGAACGTAGGGCTCAAATCCAAAAAGCTGAATATATTCAGCATCTGAGGGACCAGGAAGAAATATAATTTTTTTCACCCTTATAGAGGATAGATTCTTAATAAAATCCACTGGAGCCCTGCTTCAATGGTATGATTATATAACTGTTGGTAAGATAAAGTTTTATAACTTTGTTTACCAACAGTTTTTTTATGCCCTATCCTGAATTCTTCGATTATCTTCAGCTGGAGAAAAATTATTCTGTACATACTGTAAAGGCTTATAAAAATGATCTGGAGTCGTTTCATCATTTTGTTCAGCAGGAATACAATACCTTAGATCTAGTGCATGTGAACTATTCTCAAATAAGAAGTTGGATAGTTCAACTGGTGGAAGAAGGGATATCCAACAGGAGTATCAACAGGAAAATTTCTTCACTTAAGGCTTTTTACAAATTTTTGCAAAAAACCAGCCAGATCAAATTTTCCCCCCTAACCAGGCACAAGGCACTAAAAACTGCAAAAAAAATACAGGTACCGTTTTCAGAAAAGGAAGTTTTTGAGCTCCTTGAAAGGATGAGCGGCGATGACTTTTCGGCCCTTCGGGACAGGCTAATGGTAGAGCTCTTTTATTCTACCGGCATCCGGCGTATTGAATTGATAGAGATTAAATTAAAGGATATAGATCTATCAGGCAAAATGTTAAAGGTTTTAGGTAAAAGAAATAAGGAGCGGTATTTACCACTCCTGCCAACGGTGGTAAGGTCTCTTGAAGCTTACCTGGAAAAAAGAAAAACCTTTGGTGGAAAGGCAGAAAAATCTTACTTATTTCTTTCAGATAAAGGGAATAAACTGTATGAAAGTTTTGTTTATCGGCGCATTAATAATTATTTTAGTATGGTTTCCGGTAAACTAAAAAAGAGTCCGCACATATTGCGGCATTCCTTTGCCACGCATTTGTTAAACCAGGGGGCAAATTTAAATGCTGTTAAAGAATTGTTGGGCCATGCCAGCCTTGCAGCGACACAGGTTTACACGCATAACAGTATTTCAGAATTGTCCAGGGTGCACCAAATGGCACATCCACGGAACAAAAAAGACTAAATCAACCGTTGTTTAATTTAAATTTTTAGGTATGAAAGTAAATGTGCAATCCGTAAATTTTAACGCAGATCGAAAACTCATAGATTTTATTCAGAGAAGATTAGATAAGCTTGAAAATTATTATGATAAAATAATTTATGCTGATGTTTACCTGAAGGTGCAGAATACAAGTGGAAAAGAAAACAAAATTACTGAAGTCTTACTGAGTATTCCCGGTGGGGATGTAATGGTGAAAAAAACATGCCGTAAGTTTGAAGAATGTGTGGATGAGTGCGTGAATTCTTTGCAGCGGCAGCTCATTAAAAGGAAAGAAAAATTAAGTGCTCATGTTTAGATATTTTTTTATCTAAATATTTTGAGAAAGAAATATTTTAATTACATTTGCAGTCCGTTAGAAATAGCGGACTTTTTTATGCTGAAAAAGTAGTTGAAAGGCCGATGTAGCTCAGCTGGCTAGAGCAGCTGATTTGTAATCAGCAGGTCGTGGGTTCGAGTCCCTCCATCGGCTCTGAAATTTTGAAAAGAACGCGCAAAGGAATTGCAGGAGAATCATGTTCTGAGAGCAATAAGGGGACGGGAAGGTTACCCTGAGCGGAAGTCAAAGGAAGTCCCTCCATCGGCTCTTGGAATTTTGAATAAGGTTTGCTTTTAGAAAAAAGTTTTTGTTTAAAAAGCTGATTTTAAAGCTGCTGAAAAAAGTTCTCATAAATTTTGAAAAAATGCTTTGGATGGTGCTGTAAATTTGTGTTTATTTGCAGCCGCAAAATAACATCGTAAAGCTTAGTCGGTAAAACGGCTATGGTTCTATGAAATAGTGGAAATATTGGGGAGATACTCAAGCGGCCAACGAGGACAGACTGTAAATCTGTTGTTTTTTAACTTCGCAGGTTCGAATCCTGCTCTCCCCACTTAACTAATTCTGAATTTCGGGATTTAAAATTCAAGGTTAATCTTGAATAGGGGATTTTGAATATTGAATTGAATGCGGGAGTAGCTCAGTTGGTAGAGCGTCAGCCTTCCAAGCTGAATGTCGCCGGTTCGAACCCGGTCTCCCGCTCTAAGCCTTTCTGTTTAAAATAAGATATAACAAGGTTAAATTCTATTTTAGGCAAAGAGCAGGGTAAGAAGTCTGTCTGGAGAATGCTGGAAGCGTTCATAAGGGATTACGTTTTCTGCTCTTAGAAGTCTGGAACTTTGAGTTCATGATGGCTTTGTGAAAAGCGATAGAAGCTTGCTTCTTTTCGCTTACGAATTTGGAAATACTGTCTTGGGACTTATTTTCTGATTTTATTTGCAGGCTTTGGATTTGATAACAGGAAGTGAACAGCTTTCTGTTTTGTTGTAGGCAATATTTTACCCATAAACCCATAGGTTTAAGGTTTTTGTTGTTTATGACTATCCATTAAAAGTCAGGGGGTGCGAATCTCCTTTAAAAGCCGACGTAGCTCAGGGGTAGAGCGCTTCCTTGGTAAGGAAGAGGTCACGAGTTCAATTCTCGTCGTTGGCTCTTGTTTTGTATAAAATTGAACACTAATATATAACTAAGATTAAATAAGTATTAATTATGGCAAAGGAAACTTATGATCGTTCCAAACCGCACCTGAATATTGGTACAATTGGACACGTAGATCACGGAAAAACAACTTTAACAGCAGCGATTACAAGAGTAATGGCTGACGCAGGTTACTCAGAAGCCAGTGCTTTCGATCAAATCGATAACGCTCCTGAAGAAAAAGAAAGAGGGATTACAATTAACTCTTCACACGTGGAGTACTCGACTGCAAACCGTCACTACGCTCACGTTGACTGTCCTGGTCACGCCGATTATGTAAAGAACATGGTTACCGGTGCTGCTCAAATGGACGGCGCTATTCTTGTTGTGGCTGCAACTGATGGTCCTATGCCACAAACTCGTGAGCATATCCTTCTTGGACGCCAGGTAGGTATTCCAAGAATTGTTGTGTTTCTTAACAAAGTAGATCTTGTTGATGATGAGGAGCTTCTTGAATTGGTTGAAATGGAAGTAAGAGATCTTCTTTCTTTCTATGAATATGATGGTGATAACGGACCTGTGATTTCTGGTTCTGCACTTGGAGCCCTTGAAGGTGATGAGAAATGGTCTAAAACCGTTCTTGAGCTTATGGAGGCTGTAGATAGCTGGATTGAATTACCAGAGCGTGATGTAGATAAGCCTTTCTTGATGCCTATCGAAGATGTATTCTCTATTACTGGTCGTGGTACTGTTGCTACTGGACGTATTGAAACTGGTGTGGCTAACACTGGAGATCCTGTGGAAATTATAGGTATGAACGCTGGTAAACTTACCTCTACCATCACTGGTGTGGAAATGTTCCGTAAGATTTTGGACAGAGGTGAAGCTGGTGATAACGTAGGTATCCTTCTTAGAGGTATAGAAAAGAGCCAGATCTCCAGAGGTATGGTAATTACCAAACCTGGATCTGTGACTCCTCATGCTAAATTTAAAGCAGAGGTTTATATCCTTAAGAAAGAAGAAGGTGGACGTCACACTCCATTCCATAACAACTACCGTCCTCAGTTTTACGTACGTACAACAGACGTAACAGGAACAATAAACCTTCCTGAAGGAGTAGAAATGGTAATGCCAGGTGATAACCTTACAATTACTGTAGAGCTTATCCAGCCTATCGCAATGAACCAGGGACTTCGTTTTGCTATCCGTGAAGGTGGTAGAACCGTAGGAGCTGGTCAGGTAACTGAGATTTTAGACTAATTACAGTTTAAATATATAAGGTATCCCGTAAACCCGGGATACCTTCTTTATACGGGTTTAGCTCAGTTGGTAGAGCACTGGTCTCCAAAACCAGGTGTCGGGAGTTCGAGCCTCTCAACCCGTGCAAAATTGAAATACTGATAGCATATAGCGAGAAGCCTGTCCTGAGCGAAGTGAAAGCGGAGTCGAAGGGAAGCCTCTCAACCCGTGCAAATATTTAAAGAGATGGCAGGAATTGTTAATTACATATCAGAGTCTTATAACGAGTTAAAAAACCATGTTACCTGGACAAGCTGGCCTGAAGCTCAACGCTTAACCATAGTTGTGGCTTCATTTTCAATAGTTTTTTCACTTGTGGTTTGGGGTGTTGATTCTTTGTTTAGTCAATTGATTGAGCATTACTTCGAATGGATTAAATCTTAAATTAAACACAAATGGCAGAGGTAAAGGATAAAAAATGGTATGTAGTTCGTGCCGTTAGTGGTCAGGAAAATAAAGTTAAAGATTACATAGAAAGGGAAATCGCTCATCACGGCCTGGAAGATCAGGTGGATCAGGTACTTGTTCCTACAGAAAAAGTGATCCAGATTAGAAACGGGAAGAAAGTTAATAAAGAAAGAGTTTATTTTCCCGGTTATATCATGGTGCAGGCAAATCTAATAGGTGAGATTCCTCATATTATAAAAGGTATAAATGGAGTAATTGGATTTTTGGGGGAGACAAAGGGTGGAGATCCGGTCCCATTAAGAAGATCTGAAGTTAACAGGATGTTGGGGAAAGTAGATGAACTTTCCGTAAAATCAGATAACGTGGCCATTCCTTTTACTCTCGGGGAAACCATAAAAGTTATAGATGGTCCTTTTAACGGATTTAATGGAACGGTAGAGAAGATTAATGAAGAAAAGCGAAAGCTTGAGGTGATGGTGAAAATCTTTGGTAGAAAGACTCCGTTGGAATTAAGTTACATGCAAGTAGAAAAAGTATAAACTAACTGTTACATATTTTTTGATAGTTTTTTCAGCTTCCACTCAACAAACTATCACTTAAAAATTTGAAAAATGGCAAAAGAAGTAAGTAAAGTTGTAAAACTACAAGTTCGAGGAGGTGCTGCTAACCCATCACCACCAGTTGGACCTGCTTTGGGTGCTGCCGGGGTTAATATCATGGAATTTTGTAAACAATTCAATGCAAGGACTCAGGATAAGCAAGGAAAGGTACTGCCAGTTGTAATTACTGTATATTCAGATAAGTCTTTTGAATTTGTAATCAAGACTCCACCTGCAGCAGTACAATTGATGGAAGCAGCTAAAACTAAAAAAGGTTCTGGTGAGCCAAATAGAAAAAAGGTAGCAAGTGTTTCTTGGGATCAGGTTAAAGCCATTGCAGAAGACAAAATGCAGGATTTAAATGCATTTACTGTAGAATCTGCAATGAAAATGGTGGCCGGAACAGCGCGTTCAATGGGAATCACTGTAAAAGGGAATGCACCGTTTTAATCCAAAAAGAAATTAGAAAATGGCAAAAGTAACTAAAAAGCAAAAAGAAGCTCAGGCTAAAATCGAAAACGGAAAACTGTATTCGGTGGCAGAAGCTTCAGCTTTAATAAAAGAGGTTTCCAACGAAAACTTTGACCCTTCTGTGGACTTAGCTGTTCGATTGAACGTAGATCCCAGAAAGGCTAATCAAATGGTTAGGGGAGTGGTGACACTTCCGCACGGTACCGGGAAAGATGTAAAGGTTCTTGCTTTAGTAACTCCAGACAAGGAAGAAGAAGCAAAAGAAGCCGGTGCAGATTTTGTTGGATTGGATGAATACCTGGAGAAAATTAAAGGGGGCTGGACAGATGTTGATGTAATTATCACCATGCCTAGCGTTATGGGAAAATTAGGACCCCTTGGTAGAATTTTAGGACCAAGAGGTTTAATGCCTAACCCTAAAACCGGAACGGTAACTATGGATATCGCCAAAGCGGTTTCTGATGTGAAAGCCGGTAAAATTGACTTTAAAGTTGATAAAACAGGTATTGTTCACGCGGCAATAGGAAAAGCGTCCTTTGATGCTGAAAAAATTGCTGGTAATGCAAGAGAATTATTAACTACGCTGGTAAAGTTGAAGCCTCAGGCCGCCAAAGGTGTTTATATGAAAAGTATTCATATGTCCAGCACCATGAGCCCGAGTGTGGCAATTGACACTAAAAGGTTTACTGAGCAATAATAAGTTATTATGACAAGAGAAGAAAAATCACAAGTAATAAAAGATTTAACTGCCCAGTTAGCTGATGCTCCAACAATTTATTTAGCAGATATTTCTGGCTTGGACGCGGGTACTACTTCTAATTTAAGAAGAGCTTGTTTTAAGGCAGATGTAAAGCTATCGGTAGTTAAAAATACATTGCTGGCCAAAGCGATGGAAGCTGTTGAAAAAGATTTTGGCAACCTTCCTTCCACTTTAAAAGGCAATACCTCTATTATGTTATCTGAAACCGGGAATGCTCCGGCCAAGGTAATTAAAGAATTCAGGAAAAAATCTGAAAAGCCTCTTCTTAAAGGCGCTTTCGTTGAGGAAGCAGTATATGTAGGAGATGAATACCTGGATGCACTGGTAAACATCAAATCTAAAGAAGAAGTTATTGGAGATATCATCGGATTGTTGCAATCACCTGCTAAGAACGTTGTTTCTGCGCTTAAATCTGGTGGTGGTAAATTAGCCGGTATCCTTAAAACCCTTTCTGAAAAAGAAGGATAAATAAGTACGCACTTTTTAACAATTATAAATTAAAGAACTTTTTAAAACGATAGAAAAATGGCAGATTTAAAAGATTTCGCAGAACAATTGGTTAACTTGACTGTAAAAGAAGTTAATGAGTTAGCTGATATTCTAAAAGAAGAATACGGTATCGAACCTGCTGCTGCAGCTGTAGCTGTTGCTGGTGGTGCCGGAGGTGGTGAAGAAGCCGCTGAAGAGCAAACTGAGTTTGATGTAATCCTTAAAGCTCCGGGTGGATCTAAATTAGCAGTTGTAAAACTTGTTAAAGAACTTACCGGACTTGGACTAAAAGATGCTAAGGAATTAGTAGACAATGCTCCAAAACCAGTAAAAGAAGGAGTTGCTAAAGACGAAGCTGAAGCATTAAAAGCACAGTTAGAAGAAGCAGGAGCCGAGGTTGAGCTTAAATAAGCTTGACGAAAGCAATATTATTTAGGTTTAGACCTCAGGATACGCTCCTGAAGGTCTAAACCCTTTTGCGTATATAACGGCATAGTCCTTGTAGCGCACCTACATATATAACTAAATTATAATTCCGTCCATAGATGTTAGCAAAGCAAACTGAAAGATTGAGTTTCTCTTCTGTAAAGAACAGGCCTGATTACCCTGACTTTCTGGATATCCAGATCAAGTCGTTCCAGGACTTCTTTCAATTAGAAACAAAATCAGAAGAGCGGGGAAATGAAGGTCTGTATAATACCTTCTTAGAGAACTTCCCAATTACGGACACCCGTAACCAATTTGTACTTGAATTTTTAGATTATTTTGTGGATCCGCCAAGATATTCCATACAGGAATGTATTGAGCGTGGTCTTACTTACAGTGTTCCGCTTAAAGCAAGGTTGAAGCTTTATTGTACAGATCCGGAACACGAAGATTTCGAAACCATCGTACAGGACGTTTATTTGGGAACTATCCCATATATGACTCCTAGTGGCACCTTTTGTATAAATGGTGCAGAACGGGTTGTAGTTTCTCAGTTACACCGTTCCCCCGGCGTTTTCTTTGGACAGTCTTTCCATGCTAATGGAACAAAATTATATTCTGCCCGTGTAATTCCTTTTAAAGGATCCTGGATAGAATTTGCTACTGATATTAACAGCGTAATGTACGCCTATATCGATAGGAAGAAAAAATTGCCTGTTACCACACTTTTCCGCGCAATTGGATTTGAGCGGGATAAGGATATTCTTGAAATTTTTGATCTTGCTGAAGAGGTAAAGGTTTCAAAAACAGGTCTTAAAAAAGTATTAGGGCGCAAACTGGCGGCCCGTGTATTGAATACCTGGTATGAGGATTTTGTTGATGAAGACACTGGAGAGGTAGTTTCAATTGAACGTAATGAGATCGTATTAGATCGTGATACAGAGCTTGAAAAAGAGCACATAGAAGAAATCCTGGAAACCGGAAGCAAAACCATTCTTCTTCATAAAGAAGATAACCAGACCGGTGACTATGCGATTATTCACAATACATTGCAAAAAGACCCTACCAACTCTGAAAAAGAAGCGGTAGAACATATTTATCGCCAGCTGCGTAACGCCGAACCGCCAGATGAGGAAACCGCGCGTGGGATTATCGATAAATTATTTTTCTCAGATCAGCGTTACAGCCTGGGAGAAGTAGGTCGATACAGAATGAACAAAAAACTTGGTCTTGATGTGGCCATGGATAAGCAGGTGCTTACCAAGGAAGACATTATTACCATTGTTAAATATTTAATCGAGCTGATTAATTCCAAAGCTGAGATTGATGATATTGACCACTTGTCTAACCGTCGTGTTAGAACTGTAGGGGAGCAATTGTCTCAGCAGTTTGGAGTTGGGCTTGCACGTATGGCGCGTACCATTCGTGAACGAATGAATGTTCGTGATAACGAGGTATTTACTCCTATAGATTTGATTAACGCGAAGACGCTTTCTTCTGTGATCAACTCTTTCTTTGGGACAAACCAGTTATCACAGTTCATGGACCAGACGAATCCTCTTGCCGAGATTACGCACAAGCGTAGGCTTTCAGCATTGGGACCAGGCGGTCTTTCAAGAGAGCGTGCAGGCTTCGAGGTTCGTGACGTTCACTATACCCATTACGGTAGGCTTTGTCCTATTGAAACTCCTGAGGGGCCAAATATTGGTTTGATTTCTTCGCTCGCAGTTTATTCCAAAGTTAATGGTATGGGCTTTATTGAAACTCCATATCGTACAGTTACAGACGGAAGAATTAATCTTTCAGAAGAACCAATTTACTTAAGTGCAGAAGAAGAAGAAGGAAAGAAAATCGCACAGGCGAATATTCCTTTAGGAGATGATGGAACTATTGATGCCGACAGAGTTATTGCCCGTATGGAAGGGGACTTCCCTGTGGTAGATCCAAAAGAGGTTCATTATACCGATGTTGCGCCTAACCAGATTTCTTCGATTTCGGCTTCGTTGATTCCGTTTCTGGAACATGATGATGCGAACCGTGCCCTGATGGGATCTAACATGATGCGCCAGGCGGTGCCATTATTAAGAGCAGATTCTCCAATTGTGGGAACAGGCCTGGAAAGACAGGTAGCTACAGATTCTCGTGTATTAATTAATGCTGAAGGAGAAGGAGAAGTAGAATATGTAGATGCTGAAAAGATTACCATCAAGTATGATCGTACCGAGGAGGAAAGAATGGTAAGTTTTGATAGTGATTCCAAAACTTATGATCTTATCAAATTCCGTAAAACCAACCAGGGAACATCTATTAACCTGAAGCCAATTGTGAGCGTAGGGGATAGAGTGACCAAAGGCCAGGTATTATGTCAGGGTTACGCTACCGAAGCCGGGGAACTTGCTTTGGGTAGAAACATGAAGGTTGCCTTTATGCCCTGGAAAGGATATAACTTTGAGGATGCGATCGTTATTTCTGAAAAAGTGGTTAGGGACGATATATTCACCTCTATCCATATTGATGAATATTCACTGGAAGTTCGTGATACTAAATTGGGTAATGAAGAATTGACCAACGATATTCCTAACGTTTCCGAAGAAGCTACAAGAGACCTTGATGAGCACGGGATGATTAGAATTGGTGCTGAAGTTAAGCCTGGTGATATCCTTATAGGTAAGATTACTCCAAAAGGGGAAAGCGATCCAACTCCTGAAGAAAAGCTACTTCGCGCGATCTTTGGTGATAAGGCCGGAGATGTTAAAGATGCTTCTTTAAAAGCTTCTCCTTCTTTGAGTGGTGTGGTGATCAACAAGAAATTGTTTGCACGTGCTATTAAAGATAAGCGTAAAAGAGCTCAGGATAAGGAAGATATTTCAGCGTTGGAGCAAAAATATGAAGCCAAATTCCAGAGTTTGAAATCTGATCTGGTGGATAAATTGTTCGCTATCATAGGTGGAAAAACCGCCCAGGGTGTTCAGAATGATCTTGGTGAAGAGGTAATGCCAAAAGGTAAGAAGTATACCCTTAAGATGCTAAATGCTGTAGACGATTATACGCACCTTACTCAGGGCACCTGGACTACAGACGATCACCTGAATACTTTAGTGGCAGACCTTCTGCATAACTATAAAATTAAAGAAAACGATCTTCAGGGTAATTTAAGAAGAGAGAAGTTTACCATCTCTGTTGGAGATGAACTTCCTTCAGGTATTCTTAAGCTTGCTAAAGTTTATATCGCTAAGAAACGTAAACTTAAAGTAGGGGATAAAATGGCAGGACGTCATGGTAACAAAGGTATTGTTGCACGAATCGTTCGCCAGGAAGATATGCCGTTCCTTGAAGATGGAACTCCTGTTGATATCGTGTTGAACCCACTTGGGGTACCATCACGTATGAATATTGGACAGATATATGAAACTGTACTAGGTTGGGCAGGTCAAAAATTAGGTAAGAAATATGCAACTCCTATTTTCGATGGTGCAACTATAGACCAGATTAACGAACTGACTGATGAAGCTGGTATTCCAAGATTCGGCCACACGTATCTTTACGATGGTGGAACCGGGGAACGTTTTGACCAGCGTGCAACTGTAGGTGTAATTTACATGTTGAAATTAGGACATATGATTGACGACAAAATGCATGCCCGCTCAATTGGTCCTTACTCATTAATTACCCAACAGCCACTTGGTGGGAAAGCACAATTTGGTGGTCAGCGTTTTGGTGAGATGGAGGTTTGGGCACTTGAGGCTTATGGAGCATCAAGCACCCTTAGGGAAATCTTGACCGTAAAATCTGATGACGTGATAGGAAGGGCAAAAACTTACGAAGCAATCGTAAAAGGAGAGCCTATGCCGGAACCGGGATTACCAGAATCTTTCAACGTGCTTATGCACGAACTGAAAGGTCTTGGCCTGGATATTAAGTTAGAAGAATAATATCCTGTTTTATAAGACGGGCTGCTTCAAAGGCAGCCCTTTAAAACAGTTTTTTCACAATAATTAGATAGCAGCATTGATTATGGCTAGAAATAATGATAAAAATACAGTACAGAGGTTTGATAAAATCTCTATCGGTTTAGCTTCTCCGGAATCTATCCTTGCGGAATCCCGTGGTGAAGTTCTTAAGCCGGAAACTATCAATTATCGTACGCACAAACCAGAGCGTGACGGTTTGTTCTGTGAGCGTATTTTTGGTCCTGTAAAGGATTACGAATGTGCCTGTGGAAAATATAAAAGAATACGCTACAAAGGGATCGTATGTGACCGTTGTGGGGTAGAGGTAACAGAGAAGAAGGTACGTAGAGACCGTGTTGGGCACATTAATTTGGTAGTTCCTGTAGCACATATCTGGTATTTCCGTTCTTTGCCTAACAAAATTGGATACTTGCTGGGGCTTCCATCTAAGAAATTAGACATGATTATTTACTACGAACGTTATGTAGTAATCCAGCCTGGTAATGCCAAAGATGAAGAAGGGAATGCCCTTAAGAAAATGGATTTCCTTACTGAAGAAGAATATCTGAATGTTTTGGATAGTCTTCCGCAGGAAAATCAGTATCTGGATGATACAGATCCCAATAAGTTTATCGCTAAAATGGGAGCTGAATGCCTTATTGAAATTCTTAGAAGAATAGATCTTAATGAACTTTCTTACGAATTAAGACACAAGGCTAATAATGAAACTTCCAAACAACGTAAAACAGAGGCTTTAAAACGGCTTCAGGTGGTTGAGGCGCTTCGTGATGCCAATAAGAACCGTGAGAACAACCCGGAATGGATGATCATGAAAGTGATTCCTGTAATTCCACCGGAATTACGTCCTCTGGTACCACTTGATGGTGGCCGTTTCGCGACTTCAGATTTAAATGATCTTTACCGCCGTGTGATTATCCGTAACAACCGTTTAAAAAGGTTGATGGAAATCAAGGCTCCTGAAGTGATTCTTCGAAATGAGAAGCGTATGCTTCAGGAATCGGTAGATTCATTGTTTGATAACACCAGAAAATCTTCAGCAGTAAAAACTGACTCTAACCGTCCGCTTAAATCCCTTTCAGATTCATTGAAAGGTAAACAAGGGCGTTTCCGTCAGAACCTGCTTGGTAAGCGTGTGGATTATTCAGCACGTTCGGTAATTGTTGTTGGGCCTGAACTAAAAATGTTCGAGTGTGGTCTTCCGAAGAATATGGCGGCAGAACTTTACAAGCCTTTCGTGATCAGGAAACTGATTGAAAGGGGAATTGTGAAAACAGTAAAATCTGCCAAGAAAATAATAGATAAAAAAGAGCCTGTGGTATGGGATATCCTTGAGAATGTTCTTAAAGGACACCCTGTGCTGCTTAACCGTGCTCCTACGCTTCACCGTTTAGGTATACAGGCATTCCAGCCAAAACTTATTGAAGGTAAAGCGATACAGTTACACCCACTGGCATGTACGGCTTTTAATGCCGACTTTGATGGTGACCAGATGGCGGTTCACCTTCCACTGGGGCCAGAGGCTATTTTGGAAGCACAGATGTTAATGCTGGCTTCTCACAATATCCTTAACCCTGCGAACGGTTCTCCAATTACGGTTCCTTCCCAGGATATGGTTTTAGGTCTTTATTATATGACCAAGCTTAAAAAATCTACCGAAGAAGAACCTGTGAAAGGAGAAGGCCTTACTTTCTATTCTACGGAAGAAGTAATTATAGCTTATAACCAGAAGAAAGTAGACCTTAACGCCTCCATAAAAATAAGGGCGAAAGATTATAATGAAGCTGGAGAACTGGTTTATCAAATCATAGAAACCACTGTTGGTAGGGTACTGTTTAATGAAACTGTTCCTGAAAAAGCAGGTTTCATCAACGAAGTGCTTACCAAGAAGTCGCTTAGGGATATTATTGGTAATATTCTTAAAATTACCAGTGTTCCTGAAACTTCAGAATTTCTTGATAAGATCAAGTCTCTTGGATATGGATTCGCATTCCGTGGCGGACTTTCCTTCAGCTTAGGGGATATTATTATTCCTGAAGAGAAACAAGCGATGATCGATGAAGCCAACGAGCAGGTTGAAGGTATCATTGGTAACTATAACATGGGGCTTATTACCAATAATGAGCGTTATAACCAGGTGATTGATATCTGGACTTCTACCAATGCTGGTTTAACTGAATTGGCTATGAAGAGAATCCGCGAAGACAAACAAGGATTCAACTCTGTGTATATGATGCTTGATTCCGGAGCGCGTGGTTCCAAAGAGCAGATTCGTCAGCTTACTGGTATGCGAGGTCTTATGGCTAAGCCTAAGAAATCAAGTTCAGGTGGTGGTGAAATTATTGAAAACCCTATTCTTTCCAACTTTAAGGAAGGGCTTTCAATTCTTGAATACTTTATTTCCACTCACGGTGCACGTAAAGGTCTTGCCGATACTGCACTTAAAACTGCCGATGCAGGTTACTTAACCCGTCGTTTGGTAGATGTTTCCCAGGATGTAATCGTTAATGATGAAGATTGTGGAACATTAAGAGGTGTTGAAGTAAAGGCACTTAAGAAGAATGAAGAAATTGTTGAATCATTAGGAGAGCGTATTTTAGGACGTATTTCCCTTTATGATGTGCGCAATCCTTCAACAGACGAATTACTGGTTGCAGCAGGAGAAGAGATCACAGAAGATGCTGTAAAGAAAATAAACGAGGCGCCTATAGAAAGCGTGGAGGTTCGCTCCCCGCTTACCTGTGAGGCCAAAAAAGGAATATGTGTAAACTGCTACGGTAGAAACCTTTCCACCAACAAACTGGTGCAAAGAGGGGAAGCTGTTGGGGTTGTAGCCGCCCAGTCTATTGGTGAGCCGGGTACACAGTTAACCTTGCGTACCTTCCACGTGGGTGGTATTGCAGGAAACATTTCTGAAGAAAATAAACTGGAAGCTAAACTGGATGGTATTGCTGAAATTGAAGACCTTAAAGTGGTTAAAGGCGAAGCACCGGACGGTAGCACATCAGATATTGTAATCTCACGTACTGCCGAACTTAAAATTAAGGATAAGAATACTGGAGTTGTATTGAGCAATAATAACATTCCTTACGGTTCTCAAATCTTTATTGAAGATGGAGCTACGGTGTCCAAGGGTGATATTATTTGCCAGTGGGATCCATATAACGGGGTGATTATTTCTGAATTTGCCGGTAAGATTAAGTATGAGAATGTGGAGCAAGGGGTGACTTATCAGGTTGAAATTGATGAGCAAACCGGCTTCCAGGAAAAAGTGATTTCAGAATCCAGAAATAAAAGACTTATTCCTACGCTTCATATTCTGGGTAAAAAGGGTGAAGTAATTCGTTCTTATAACCTTCCGGTTGGAGCCCACCTTATGGTAGATAACGAAGAAAAAATTGGAGTAGGTAAGATTCTTGTGAAAATACCTCGTAAATCTTCTAAAGCAGGGGATATTACCGGTGGTCTTCCAAGGGTAACCGAGCTGTTTGAAGCACGTAATCCATCTAACCCAGCTGTGGTTAGTGAGATTGATGGTGTTGTTTCCTTCGGAAAAATTAAAAGAGGTAACCGTGAGATTATTGTAGAATCCAAACTGGGAGAAGTTAAAAAGTATCTTGTGAAACTTTCCAACCAGATCCTTGTTCAGGAAAACGATTATGTTCGTGCAGGTATGCCACTTTCTGATGGTTCTATAACTCCGGAAGATATCTTAAATATCAAAGGGCCAAACGCTGTACAGCAGTATCTTGTGAATGAGGTTCAGGAGGTTTACAGGCTGCAGGGTGTGAAAATTAACGATAAACACTTTGAGGTTGTAGTACGTCAAATGATGCGTAAAGTAAGAATTCAGGATCCGGGAGATACTATTTTCCTTGAGAACCAACTTGTTCATAAATCAGATTTCATCGAGGAGAACGATAAGATCTTCGGTATGAAAGTGGTGGAAGATGCAGGTGATTCAGATAATCTGAAACCAGGACAGGTAATTAGCCCAAGAGATCTAAGGGATGAAAATTCCTTACTTAGAAGGGAAGATAAAAACCTTGTTACAGCAAGAGACGTAACCGCTGCAACGGCAACTCCGGTGCTTCAGGGTATTACCAGGGCATCGCTTCAAACCAAATCATTTATCTCGGCTGCTTCCTTCCAGGAAACAACCAAAGTACTTAACGAAGCTGCGGTTAGCGGTAAGATAGATGAGCTTGAAGGCTTGAAGGAAAATGTAATTGTGGGTCATAAAATACCCGCAGGAACAGGAATGCGCGAGTACGACAGCATTATTGTTGGTTCTAAAGAAGAATTTGACCAGATGCTGGAGAAAAAGCAGGAAGTTAATTATAACTAATATTAGATATCAGGGGTCGCAATTGCGGCCCCTTTTTACTATACAAGAGGTCCCGGCATGCGTCGGGATTTTTTGTACCTTTATTTTATTGAAAAAATAGTGAATCATGAGCGAAGAAAAAAAACCTAAAAAAGGACAAATAAATATAGAACTGGATGAGGCTGTTGCTGAAGGTACCTATTCCAACCTGGCCATTATCAACCATTCGGTTTCAGAATTTGTTGTGGATTTTGTGAATATTATGCCCGGTAAACCTAAGAACAAGGTGAAATCCCGCATCATCCTCACTCCCCAGCATGCGAAAAGGCTTTTAAAAGCCCTTGCAGATAATGTACAGCGGTTTGAAAAAGCGCATGGGGAAATAAGGGACTACGAAAAAGCACCTCTCCCTTTAAATTTTGGTCCTACAGGACAGGCCTAGTATTTTTAAATTGTTTTTAATAAAACCTCACAGGTCGTAGTGACCTGTGGGGTTTTATTTTTTAGGAAGGAAACAGTTTGAGGCAAATTCGCTATCTTAGGAACACTTCTAAAAGATTTACGAAAACTATGAGCGACACCTCTCTCAATGATCAGCCTACCAAGCGAATTGCCGCTATAGATCTGGGTACTAATTCTTTTCATGCAGTTCTTGTGGATATTTATCCAGATGGCAGTTTTCGAACTGTAGATAAGTTAAAAGAAATGGTAAGTCTTGCTGAAAAAGGATTGGAGAACCGCCTTGGCAGAGAAGCTATGGACAGGGGAGTGGAAGCCCTAAAACGCATCAGGTTTTTGTGTGACAGTTATCATGTGGAAAATATCCTTGCTTTTGCCACCAGTGCCATAAGGGAAGCTGAAAATGGAGGGGATTTTATTCATGAGGTAGGGGAAGAAGTAGGCATAAAGGTTCGTGCTATTTCTGGTAAAATGGAAGCTGAAATGATTGGATATGCCATAAGGCATAGCATTATGCTTGAAGAGGAAATGGTGCTCATGGTGGATATTGGAGGGGGAAGTGTAGAATTTATTATAGGCAATAATAAAGAATTTATCTACTATAACAGCCTAAAACTTGGAGTGGCCAGGATGGCTGCCGCCTTTATTAAAGCTGATCCTATTAAAAAAAAGGAGATCAAAAAGCTACAGGCACATTTTGAAGCAGAACTTACAGAAGTGGCAAAACTGGCCAGGGAGCACCACGTGAAAACTATTGTAGGCTCTTCGGGAACCCTGGAAAATATTGGGGCTATGGTAGCCGCCAGAAATTCCATCACCGCCAGCCGAACTTTGAACGAGCTGGAATTTAGTGCTGACGATTTTAAAAATCTATATGAAGATTTCATCAAAAAGGACAAAAAACAACGGCTAAAGGAGAAGGGGCTGGAAGAAAAACGGGTGGATATTATACATCCGGGTATGGTATTACTGAAGTATCTCGTGGACGATTTTAAGATTGAAAATATAAGAATTTCAGAAGCCGCTTTAAGGGAAGGCATGATCCTGAATTATATAGATAAACAGAAAGACCACCTGCACTTAGATTTGGTGGCCAATTTTGAGGATCCCCGCAGAAGAAGTGTCTATGAACTTCTTCGTAAAAGTAACTGGTTAAAACAACATTCCCGCCATGTTTCTAATTTTGCACTGCAGCTTTTTGATGAATTTAAGGAAGAGCTGAAATTAACAGAATCAGACAGGGAATTGCTGGAATATGCCAGCCTCATGCACGATATAGGCTATTATATTTCCTACAGGAAACACCATAAACATGCTCTTTACCTTATCAGGAATTCTGATTTGCTGGGTTTTAAAGAGGATGAAATTAATGTTATGGCTAATGTGGCGAGGTACCACAGGCGTTCACCTCCTGCAAAACGCCATAAACGCTATAAGCAATTAAATAAAAAACTCAGGAAAAA
Organism: Autumnicola aciditolerans; assembly: GCF_041679265.1. NCBI lineage: Bacteria > Pseudomonadati > Bacteroidota > Flavobacteriia > Flavobacteriales > Flavobacteriaceae > Autumnicola > Autumnicola aciditolerans. The sequence continues at coordinate 175,953 of NZ_JBGFSM010000005.1, read as the reverse complement.
AGTAAAGAAGCTTTCTGCACTATTGCGGGTTGCAGATGGGTTAGATCGCAGCCATTATCAAAACGTGAAAAAACTTGAGATTAAGAATAAACCTGATGGTATTAATTTAATAATTACCACCCATAGTGATCCTGAACTGGAAATTTGGGGATGTATGCGTAAAGCCAAACTTCTTGAAAAATTAACTGGAAAGAAGTTGAAAATTTTTGCTGTTTATGAAAATGCTGTTTCTCAGGCTGATGAAGACTAAAAAAGAAAAACTTGAAATTGTTCAGGCAGTTTTAGTTGCCTTACTTTCCCTTTTTACAGGATTCCAGAACAGGTTGCAGTTTCCATTTATTGGCATTATAAATATTCTTCTGGGCATTATCCTTATTATTGGAATAATTGCATTTGTAAAGAAGAAGGCTCACCTGAACATCAAAGCTGTGGCCCTGGCAACAGAAGCATTTAGCCTGCTATTTGCCGCCTACATGTATTTTTCCAACGGCAAACAATATCTGCCGTATGCATTTCTTCTTGCGGCTTTACTGTGTCTTGCGGGTGTTTTTATCATGCTGAAAAAGGCAAAAATCAATCCAGGTACTTCTTAAAATATATTCTTGCCGCCTTCATTACCCTTGGCGCCATAATTAAAGTTGAAATCATTGTAGGAATTGCCATCAAAGCGAAAAATCCGTCAATGAGATTGATCATCATACTTAAGGAAGTGGTAGCGCCAATCAGGATGCTGAGTATGTAGAAATAGTTATAATAGTGTTTTTTTTCAGCACCAATCAGGAAATTCAGGCATTTTGTTCCGTAGTAAGAATAGGAGAAAAGGGAAGAGATACTAAAGGCCGCTATACAGAGCAGCAGAAGGTAATCTCCAATATAAGGTATGGAATTTTCAAATGCTACAGCAGTTAAGGTTACGCCATTAGCATCGCTGCTTTGCCAAACTCCAGTTACTAAAATAGCTAAAGCCGTAAGGGTACAGATAACAAGGGTGTCAATTGCCGGCCCCAGCATTGCTACCAGACCTTCACGTACGGGTTCAGAAGTTTTGCTGGCGCCGTGGGCCATGGTTGCGGTACCAATGCCAGCCTCATTGGAAAAGGCGCCTCTTCGGATACCCAGGATCATTAATCCGCCAACAATACCACCAAACAATGGCTCTCCTTTATAATTTTCCGCAGCAAAAGCATCAGTAAAAATGAGGCCAAGGTAGTGCGGTAATTCGTTAATGTTTACCAATAGTATAATTAGAACCGAAACAAAATAAAGTGCCACCATAGCCGGCACCAGTTTGGAAACTGTGCGGCTAATGCGGTAAAGGCCGCCAAGTATCACCGCAGAAGTGATTATTACAAGAATAATCCCTATAATAAGGTTGGTTGTAAAACCTGTTTTTACGCCCTGTGGTTCCAGTAAGATGCTGTTAATGGCCTGGGTTAACTGGTTCACATTAAATACCGGCAAGGCTCCTATTAAACCAGCAACGGCAAAAAAAGCAGCCAGCGGCTTCCATGCTTTTCCCAAACCTTCCACAATAAAGTACATTACTCCTCCCTGAATATTTCCCTGGGTATCTCTACCCCGGTACATTACGGCCAGCGTATTGGTAAAAAACTTGGTGCACATTCCCACGATTGCACTAACCCAAAGCCAAAACACCGCTCCCGGACCTCCCAAAGCAATGGCTACAGCAACTCCGGCAATATTTCCCATCCCAACTGTAGAAGAGAGAGCGGTAGATAATGCCTGAAAATGGTTAATTTCACCCGGTGCATTAGGATCATCATACTTCCCGCGGAGCAGGTCCAGGGAATGTCCCAGATGCCTGAAAGGAAGAAATCTGGAGTAAATCAGCAAAAAAAGTCCGCCACCAATTAGAAGAATTACGAGGGGTAAACCCCATACAAGGGAGGCAAATTCAGCAATAAGGTGGTCCAGTTGATCCATAAGGTTCAGGTTTGGACCGAAAATAGTAAATAAATTTTTATAATAGCTTTTTCCCTGTTTATTTCAGAAAGGCAATTGCCCGTAAAAAAATCGCCGGATTTCAGGCAGGTAAAATTTAGAATTCTGAAGTAAAGTGAAATTTAATATCAGGATATTTTTGTTGAGTCATTTGTAAAGAGAACTGGGAATCGGCTAAAAATACGAGTTGTCCCTGTTTGTCTTTTGCCAGAAATTTGGATTTTACCCTTTTAAAATCTTTAAATTCCTCACTTTTAGCATCTTTTGGTTCCACCCATGTAGCTTTGAAAACGTTGAGGTTTTCATAAGTACATTTTGCACCGTATTCATGTTCCAGCCGGTATTGTATTACTTCAAACTGCAGGGCTCCCACGGTTCCAATTACTTTACGGCCATTCAACTCCAAAGTAAAAAGCTGGGCGACTCCTTCATCCATCAGCTGGTCTATTCCTTTTTCAAGTTGTTTAGATTTCATGGGATCGGCATTATTGATGTAGCGGAAGTATTCCGGAGAGAAACTTGGAATCCCGCGGTACATTAGGTTTTCACCTTCAGTTAAAGTATCACCAATTTTAAAATTTCCGGTGTCATGCAGCCCTACAATATCCCCTGGATAGGAAACATCAACAATTTCTTTTTTTTCAGCAAAGAAGGCATTTGGGCTGGAAAATTTGAGGTTTTTATTATGCCTTACATGCAGGTAAGATTTATTTCTTTCAAACTTACCGGAGACAATTTTTACAAATGCGAGACGGTCTCTATGCTTAGGATCCATATTGGCATGAATTTTAAACACAAATCCGGTGAAATTATCTTCCTCGGGTTTCACCACTCGCTCGTCACTTTCCTTTGGCCGTGGTGTGGGAGCAATGCTAATAAAGCAGTCCAGTAACTCGCGGACTCCAAAATTGTTTAATGCAGAACCAAAGAAAACCGGCTGCAAATTCCCTGCAAGGTAAGCTTCCTTGTCAAAGGGTGGATAAACGCCCTGCGCCAGTTCCAGTTCCTCCCTTAAAGTATCGGCAGCTTTATTACCAATAAGATCATCCAGTTCTTTAGAAGCGAGATCAGAAATTTCCACGGTTTCCTCAATGTCTTTTCTTGGATCGCCGGTAAAGAGGTTTACATTTTGTTCCCAAATATTATAGATCCCTTTAAAATCATAACCCATTCCTATAGGAAAACTTAAAGGGGTAACGGTAAGGTTTAGTTTTTGCTCAATCTCGTCAAGCAATTCAAAGGCATCTTTTCCCTCCCGGTCCAGCTTGTTGATGAAAACAATCATGGGAATATTGCGCATACGGCAAACTTCAACAAGTTTTTCAGTTTGCTCCTCAACCCCTTTGGCAACATCAATCACCACAATAACACTATCTACGGCGGTTAAGGTGCGAAAGGTATCTTCAGCAAAATCCTTGTGCCCGGGAGTATCCAGGATGTTGATCTTTATATCTTTGTATTCAAATGCAAGTACCGAGGTGGCTACAGAAATTCCCCTTTGGCGCTCAATTTCCATAAAGTCACTGGTAGCAGCTTTTTTGATCTTATTAGATTTCACCGCGCCTGCTTCCTGTATGGCACCTCCAAATAACAATAACTTCTCTGTTAGTGTGGTCTTACCCGCATCTGGGTGGGAAATAATTCCAAAAGTTCTTCTTCTCCTTATTTCTTTCTGAAAGCTCTTCATTCCTCATAATTTGAAGCGCAAAAGTACTATTATTTTCACTAATTTTAAACGCCGCATAGCCCTATTCTTTTCTTTTCATGCTTGCCGTGGTACTGCCTTTATGTTCTCTAAACTTCGTAACTTAAGGGGAAGTTTGGGGTTTATGATTGTTGGGGCAAAAAATAGGCTGCTAATACCGGGCATCATTTTTTGGATGTTGCCCTGTCTTCTTTTTGCCCAATACAAAGAAGAACAAATAGCCCGTGGTTCTTTTCTAGTCAACATGGGGGTAAGGCCCCAAAATTTAAATAATGGCCTTAAGCCTTATGGGCTACTTTACGAGCTTTTGCAAAATGAACCGGTGGAAATTAAGTGGGTAATAAATCCTGAAAAAGAAAAAGACGGGATAGATTTTATTCATGACAGTATTGCCTACCGTGGGGGATGTTTTGTAATACTGGTATCTTACCTGAGCCACCGGGTGCAAATGCGTATTGCTAACTGGCAAAAAAAAGGTGTTGCGGGAAATTATGCGAAGACAAACCTTCGGCTTCCTGTTTTTACCAGCCTTACCATTGCACCAAAATGGACCCTGGATAAACAGAACGGCAATATTGCCTTGGCTTTTTTTAAAGCTGCGGGAATACCGGAAACCGCATACGGAGGGAATAGTAGTTTTTACTGGAAATCCCCTGAGGAACTGGGGGTATGCGATGATATTTTTGTAATGCCACATGCCGAACCTAAGTTTAGTACCCATCAAAACCTGTATTATTGGAACCGGGATTTTAAAGGTGCCATTTGGGCAGGCTGTCATGCCGGGAGTCAGCTGGAAAATCTTGTAGGGCCTGCAAAATCTTCAGAAGGAGAAGAAAAGCAATTAATTCAGCTTAATTTTTTGTCTTCTGGATTTGCGGGAGCGCCAAGTGCCGGGTTAATCCCTTTTTTCGAGCACCGGCATGCTACCCCTCCATACACCCATAAATTACCTGCAGATCCCGTTTCTCAATATATAGGCAGTTGTGACCAGGCGCATTTAAATGGTTCTGAGCGTATTTTTTATCCGAAGAAAATTAATCTCTGGCGGCCTGGTGCCAAAATTATAGTGGTAGATGAATCTGCGCCAGACCATCCAGATCTTACCAAAGGAGAAGCCGCGGTTATGGTTTATGGCCATGCTTTTGATAATTTGAAGAATGGACTGGTAATGTACCAGGCCGGGCACAGTATATATGGAAATTCAGAAGCCAATGTTGCGGCCATGCGTGCCTTTTTTAATTGGAGTTTCTATGCCGCAGAAGTAAAACGCCGGGAGAACCTGATCCTGTTTGACAGTAATGCTGCTGAAGGCGCTATAGTTGCCGCTAAGCTGGGAGATGATCTTGCAAAACTGATGAAATTGAACAATATTCTCTTTGATCTTGATAAAGCCGAAATAAAGCCTGAAGCTAAAAACGAACTGGACCGTATAGCGGCCTTTATGAAAAAATATCCTGAAATTTTACTGGATATTCGCTCGCATACAGATTGCCGGGCAGATGACGATTATAATCTCAAACTTTCAGAAAACCGTGTGGAAGCCACCATGAAATACCTGGCAAACAAGGGTGTGGAGACCAGCAGGATTTCCGGCAGGGGCTATGGCGAAACCGCGGTTTTAAATCGATGTGTAAATCATGTACCCTGTACAGAGCAAGAACATGAAGTTAATCGCCGTTCTGAATTTATTTTAGCCATAGACTGCCGTATCTATGCAGCAAAGCATAAACAAAGCACAAAGTAGGCAGGCCACTCAACTTAATTTGGTAAACCAAATCCCTATTTTGTACATTTGATTTTTTAATCAACATCCCTTAAGGCAGGAGAAACAAAAGCTATGGCATTAAAAACTGCGGGGAAGGAAAACCCACTACTGGAAATGGCACAGGAAAAGGTTATATTAGTTAACGAAGCCGATGAACAAATTGGCCTTATGGAAAAAATTGAGGCCCATGAAAAGGCACTTTTGCACAGGGCTTTTTCAGTATTTGTTTTTAACACTAAAAACGAGCTTATGATCCAGCAGCGGGCGTTAACCAAATATCACTCCCCAGGCCTATGGACCAATACCTGCTGCAGCCATCAGCGGGAAGGGGAAACTAATGTAGAGGCAGGTAAAAGAAGGCTGCAGGAAGAGATGGGTTTTTCTACAGAGTTAAAAGATACTATTTCCTTTATTTATAAAGCGCCATTTGATAACGGGCTTACGGAACATGAATATGATCATATTCTGGTGGGTAAATTTGAAGGAGAACCAAATTTAAATCCAGATGAGGTAGCTGACTGGAAATGGATCCCTCTGGAAGATGTGGAAGAAGACATGAAGCAAAACCCCCATATTTATACTGAGTGGTTCAAAATTATTTTTAATAAATATTATTCCCATATAAAAGCATGAGGTTGACCGTTCACAGAAAAGCACATTTTAATGCGGCCCACCGTCTTTACCGTAAAGATTGGGACAATGCTAAAAATGAGGCGGTTTTTGGCAAGTGCAGCAACCCCAATTATCATGGGCATAATTATGACCTAACCGTATCGGTAACAGGAGAAGTAGACCCTGAGACTGGTTTTGTTATGGATCTTAAGATCCTTAAAGATTTGATTTATGAGAAAGTGGAGCAGCCTTTTGATCATAAAAATTTAAATGTGGAAGTAGAAGACTTTAAAGATCTTAATCCCACGGCCGAAAATATTGCGGTGGTGATCTGGAATAAATTAAGGAAAGAACTTAGAGATAACCTTGAACTCGCAGTTACTCTTTATGAAACTCCCAGGAATTTTGTAACCTATAACGGCGAATAATATGTCACTCAAAATTGGCGACAGCCTGCCAGATATCGAACTAAAGAATCAGCATGGAGAAATCTTTGATTTTTCAACCGTAAAGGGAGTTCAGCCTTTTGTGGTTTATTTTTACCCGAAAGATTTTACTCCCGGATGTACTAAGGAGGCCTGTTCTTTTAGGGATCAATATGAGGATTTTAAGGAACTTGGGGCAGAAGTCATTGGTATAAGCTCAGATACTGAAGATTCACATGCAAAATTCATAGAAAAATATGATCTGCCTTTTGTAATGCTTTCAGACAAAGACAAAAAGGCAAGGGAACTTTTTGGGGTAAAGCCTAATCTCCTGGGAATGGTGCCTGGCCGGGAGACTTTTGTTTTTGATATGCAGGGAATCCTGAAATACAGGTTTAACAGCATGAATGCCAACAGGCATATCCCTGAGGCGCTAACGGCTCTTGAAAAATTAAGGTGAATTTTTTAAAATTTACAGCTACTTCTTCCTTACATATTAAAAAATAGATTAAATTCGCTGCCGGAAAATTGATAATTATGGCGAGTAAAAGAGTTTTAAAACGGGATGTGAATAATGTAATGGGCGATATTATTGATGCCGCTTATCTTCACCAGGCTGCAAATCCCCAGGAAGATCCTGCAAAGTCTGAAGCTATTGTTGATGAAGCAATTGCCACTTTTGACGATTTAATTGAAAAAATCAATAGAAGGGATGTGGAGAACCAGAAACAACATTTTAAAGAAGTAAATAAAGAATTTGAAACCAAAGCAGAAGCTTTAGTTGAAAAAGTAAACGCTTTGTAATTTTTTTGCCGATGTAGCTCAGCTGGCTAGAGCAGCTGATTTGTAATCAGCAGGTCGTGGGTTCGAGTCCCTCTATCGGCTCTTGTTTAAAACCTCTCATTTTTGGGAGGTTTTTTTATGGAATTTAAAAAGGGACGAGAAGTTTATCCTGAGCGAAGGCAATTTTATTGCCAAAGTCGAAGGGAGTCCCTCTATCGGCTCTTGTTTAAGACCTCCCATTTTTGGGAGGTTTTTTTTGAAATTAAAAAGGGACGAGAAGTTTATCCTGAGCGAAGGCAATTTTTATTGCCAAAGTCGAAGGGAAATTTTGACGTTGTTCAAAAACTTATTCAGGAATAATAGTATTTTAAAGCTATGATAAAAAGACTTCCTGGTTTTTAAAACCTGGGAGGTTTGCTAATTGCAAATTATAAAGGATTTAATGCAATACCTCCAGTTTTAATTTCTCTGAAGAATTTGCCTGCACCTTCTTAAATTCCTCCAGGTGATCCTGAATGTTTTTGTTCCACATGGGGATCATTTCCGTAAGTTTCTTTTTCCAGGATTCAGATTTTATTTTTTCCGGAAAGGCAATTTTTAAGACATCTAACATGATGGGAACGGCTACAGAAGCTCCCGGAGATGCTCCCAGTAAGGCAGTTATAGTTCCATCCTGGCTATGTACCACATCTGTTCCAAATTCAAGGATTCCGCCTTCTTCCTTATCTCTTTTAATAATTTGAACCCTTTGGCCGGCAATACGTAATTCCCAGTCTTCAGATCTTGCTTCTTTTACAAATATTCTAAGGTCTTCCATGCGCTCTTCATGGCCCATGGTAACCTGTTTAATCAGGTATTTTGTAAGCGGTAAATTATGCCAGAACACTCCCCACATAGATGGGATATTGTCCAGCCTTATGGATTTTGGAAGATCCATTTTGGAACCTTCTTTAAGAAATTTTGTGCTGAAACCTGCAAACGGCCCAAACAGTAATTCTTTTTTGCCATTTATATAGCGGGTATCCAGGTGAGGTGTGGACATTGGCGGAGCATCTGGACCTGCCTTGCTGTAAACCTTAGCACTGTGCTCTTTAATAATCTCAGGATTTTTGCAGAACAACCATTGTCCGCTAACAGGAAATCCGCCGTAACCTTCTTTTTCCTTAATTTCCACCTTTTGTAAAAGCGGTAAAGCCCCGCCGCCGGCTCCTATAAATACATGCTCTGCGTCGTAATATTTTTTTTCTCCCGATTGCAGATCTTTAGTTTCCACTGTCCATTCCAGCTTCTCATCGGGATCTACGTCTAAAACCTCATGATTTCGCAGTACGGGTACGTTAAACTGTGTCTCCAGAATTTTGAAATAATACTCGGTAAGTTTACCAAAATTTACTTCTGTTCCAATTTCCATGCGGGTAGCAGCAAGTTTTTCATCTTCACTGCGATCTTTCATAATTAAAGGGAACCATTTGCGCAATGTTGGGAAATCTTCAGAAAATTTCATGGTTTTAAAAAGAGGATGTGCTTTCATGGCTTCAAATCTCTTTTTAAGGAATTCCACATCATCTTCACCACGCACCCAGCTATGATGTGGCACCGACCTTAGAAAATTTTCAGGGTCCTGAATGAGGTCTTTTTCCACCAGGTAAGCCCAAAATTGTTTGGTAGTTTCAAATTGTTCAAAAATTTTTATCGCTTTAGAGATGTCTATGCTTCCGTCTTCACGTTCCGGAGTATAATTAAGTTCGCATAAAGCCGAATGTCCTGTGCCCGCGTTGTTCCAGGCTTCCGTGCTTTCTTCGGCTACCTTCTCAAGCCTTTCAAAAATAATGATCTTACTTTCCGGGTCTATCAGTTTCAGCAACAGGGAGAGAGTAGCACTCATAATCCCGCCGCCTATACAAATAAGATCATAATCTTTTTGAGTGGTGATATTGGAAGTCATAGCATGTCTTTTTCCAAATTTAGGGAAATGACCTGCCAATTGGTTTAAAGAAATATTAAAAGCTTGTACTGGAAAGGATTAAAATTGCCGTAAAGGGAGAAGATCAGGTGTTTTCTTCGGCATATTCTTCCTGAACTTCCTCCTGTAGTTTTTCTTCTTTTCTTCTTTCTTTCAGGAAGCGCTTGAGATCTTCGCCGTATTTTGATTTTTTCACCTTTTTATCAAGGGAATTGTAAATGGTGTCCAGGTACTTGATGTTTGCATCAAATACTTCTGAAAGAGCCAGGTAAGGAGCGAGTTCCAGATCTTTATTGTTAATGGCAAAATTTACGGTATAAAGATATTTTCTCCTGAGCAATTTATCGTATTGCTGGTCTATTTCCATAAGCTTTTCTTCGTCCTGCGCCTGCTGCGCTTCAAAATTGGCTTTTATAAGATCAAGGTTACTGTCGTTGAAGCGCTTCATCATCTTGCGATATTCCATCAATTTTTCCTGATTTTTGGAACCGACAATTTTTGCAGCGGTTTCAAATTTTTCCAGACTTGTGGTAATAGTTACCTGCCCTTCATCAGCAAAAAAATCAAGCCGGTCATCAAATTTGGAATTATCTATTTTTTCAAGATATAGATACATCATCTGGGGACTATCGATATACGCTTCCAGCACAAATTGCGGATCACCGTCAATTACCACGGAATCCACACTTACCAGCGCAGTATCTTCAATCTTTTGAAGGTAAACTGTTCCCTTTTTTAAACCTTTAATGTTGCCATTGACCACCAGATTGCTTTCCTTTTTTGAACAAGCAGAAAGACTAATCACAAATAGTAAAAGAAGGCCAAGATTTTTCATTCTGATCAATATCATTTTTGGAGCGCAAATATCTTATATTTTTTTATTTTAATCTAACCTGCGGAAGCCATTTGCATTAAAATTGTGCACAATATTGCGCCATAAGTTCCCACTACATATCCAAATACCGCAAGAAGTACACCAACTGTAGCCAGGGAAGGGTGGAAGGCTGCGGCTACCACCGGTGCCGACGCGGCGCCGCCGACATTTGCTTGGCTGCCCACCGCCAGGAAAAAATATGGAGCCTTGATTAATTTCGCAGTAATAAGCAACACTATTACATGAATGAGTATCCACACCAGTCCAATTGCAATAAGCCCGGGATTATCCAGTACGCTTCCAAGATCCATTTTCATTCCAATGGTGGCTACCAGGATGTAAATAAAGATACTTCCCAGTTTGCTTGCTCCGGCACCTTCATAAGACCTGAATCTGGTAAAGGAGAGAAAAATACCTATTGCTGTGGCGATGGAAATCATCCAGAAAAAATCTGAAGAAAATGAGGAAAGCGCGCTCTTAGTATCTGTAAAAACTTCAAAGTTAGCTGAAAGAAAGGCTGAAATACCATCGGCTCCCCAATGGGCAATACCTACCGCACCAAAGGCTAGAGAGAGTAAAATCATTAAATCTGCCAGGGAAGGATTGCGGCTAACGCTTGCCGCATAATGGGAAACGCGTGATTTAAGTTCTTCTATTGCAGAGTTATCGGCTTTAAGCCAACGGTCTATTTGCTCGTTTTTGCCAATTCCCATGAGAACAATGGCCATCCAGAGATTGGCAACAATAATATCCACGAGCACCATTCCCCCATAAAGCTCGGGGTTGTATTCATAAATTTCCAGCATAGCGGCCTGGTTTGCGCCACCCCCAATCCAGCTTCCGGCAATCGTGGAGAGTCCGCGCCAGATGGCATCAGGCCCTACTCCGCCCACGGTTTCAGGAGAAATGGCAGAGATAATTAAGATGGCCACAGGGCCGCCCAGGATAATACCCAAAGTCCCGGCAAAGAACATCACTAAAGCTTTTGGGCCAAGGTTATAAATAGCCTTTAGATCTATACTTAGAGTCATTAATACCAGTGCTGCCGGCAAAAGGTAACGGCTAGCTACAAAGTAAAGATTAGAAGTGGAATCATCTATAAGGCCCAGGGAATTAAAAATCGCCGGAATGAGGTAGCACATGAGCAGGGCGGGGACTACGCTATAAAACTTTTTCCAGAAACTCGATTTCAATGAGGAAGTATAAAAAACAGCTCCCAGGGAGATCATCAATATCCCAAAAACAACAGCGTCATTGGTGAAAACAGGTAAATCTTCCATAGAAAGAATAAAATAATGTTATTGCGGCGGCAAAATACAATTTTTTAAAGGCTTTTTAGGGAAAAACAGCGTTATGAATTTTCCATATTAAAAAGTTCATTTAGACTTCTTGCCACCCCATCCTCAATCCCGGCATGAGTCACTTTATTGGCTACCTCCAATACTTCGTCGCGTGCATTGGCCACTGCTATTCCCATACCCACGCCTTTAATCATTTCAACATCATTATAGTTGTCTCCAAAGGCCACGCAATCCTTGGTTTCGCAGTTATAATGTTCCCGTAGCAATAGCTCAATTGCACTGAATTTGGAAATGCTACTGTTGGCTATTTCCAAATAAGTTCGTTTAGAGCGGTACAAGTGCAGTTGTTTTGGAAAATTTTCCCTAAGAAAATCTCTTATCTCATCAATTATCTCTTCAGCGCCCATGGCCATTATTTTGTGGGCGCCCTTTTTTTCCTGTTTCCATTTTTCAATTACTTCAGCATTGGATTTTACTTCAGGAGCAACTTTTGTATTTTCCTCTTCCCGTTTTGCCCATTTATCGATCTGGGGAACATACCATTCATCTTCATGATAAAGGCTGAGGTGACAATTAAATTTACTGTTGAATTCATGCAGTTTTTCTACAGTTTCTATGGGAATAGTGGTGGAGCTGATGCTTTTTTCCCCCACCATCACCAGCCCGCCATTGTAAGCAATAATAGGATAGTGTTTTATGTTGAGGTCATCCTGCAGGTGACGCATGGCTTTCGGCATTCTTGCCGAAATAAGTACGAAAGGAATTTTATTGCTAATTTTTTGTATGGTCTCAATGGTGTGGATGGAAAGTACCCGCTTGGAATTAAGCAGTGTACCGTCTATATCTGAAAATATTATTTTGTAAGGCATCTATTCTTCGGTTTTAGTTTTTGGTTCTCTGTTGGCTTCTTTTAAACTTTTGTTCAGCATCCATTCAATCTGGCCATTGGTGCTCCTGAATTCATCAGCAGCCCACTTTTCAATGGCCTTCAGCATCTCCTCATTTACCCTTAGCGCGAATGCTTTCTTTTTGCTCATTATTTTTGTTCTAATGATTTTATAAAAGCAGTTATGGCAGGAATAAAGTTTGGGTGAAGCGGCCGTTGCGGCTCATTATAAGTTTTAGTATTGGCGAGCCTGTCTTCTTCCTCAACTTTTCTGAACACGTGGTTCATATCCTGCAGCAGTACCAATTTGGCATCAGGCTTAGCTTCTTTAAGGATTTCGGCTTCTTTTGTTTCCACCTGTATATCTGAAGTTCCCTGGATGATGAGTACAGGTATGTTCAGTTTTGCGATTTCTTCTGCCGGGTTATAATTAATCCACGATGCAAGATAAGGCTGTACGCCTGGACGAAAAACCGATGCCAGCATTGGGTTGTAATTAGAAGTGCTGCCGGTTGCTATAATTTCATCCAGGGATTCGCGGGTATTTTCCTGCAGGCCGGGAGCCTGTTTACCTATTTGTTCAACAATAACACTGTCTATGTTCCTGCCTGCACCGGCAATGGAGATAAAGGCATCTGCTTTATCTTTGGCTGCCAGCATTCCTATTAAAGAGCCTTCGCTGTGGCCGGCCACCACAATATTATTAAACGCGCCATTTTCTTTAAAATAGTTAATTATTGCTTCTGTATCTTCCACAAAATCGTCAAAACGCAAATCTTCTTCTTTAATATTAAATTCGCTCATTTTAAAAATCCGCTTATCGAAGCGGTAGGTGGCAATACCATTTCCAGCTAATTCGTGAGCTGTTTTTTTAAAAGCATCATTTCTCATCATTGGTTGATTGCTATTGCGGTCTGTAGGGCCGGAGCCGGCAATTAAAATTACCAGCGAAGAAGCTTCGCCTTCTGCCGGTAAAGTAAGTGTGCCGTCTATCATTGGATTGACGGCTATTTCCTGTTCTTTAAATGGCTCCTGTGCGAGGCTCGTTTGAGCGCAAATCATCAGGATCAAAATTCCTATTTTCTTTAGCATATTGTCCTTTCTTTTAGTCATATCTCAAATTAATGATTTAAAGTGCCGGCATTTACCACGGGGGTGGCATCCCTGTCCCCACATAAAATCACCATTAAATTACTTACCATGGCCGTACGCCGCTCATCGTCCAGTTCAACAATCTGTTTCCTGCTTAGCTCTGAGAGCGCCATTTCTACCATACTTACGGCACCTTCCACTATTTTATGCCTGGCGGCAACAATGGCGGTGGCCTGTTGTCTTTTTAACATGGCGCTGGCAATTTCGTTGGCATAGGCAAGGTAGCCAATCCTGGCTTCCAGGACTTCTATCCCGGCAATATCCAGCCTTTCTTCAAGCTCTTTTTCCAGGGCATCGCTAACTTCATTTACACTGGAGCGAAGGGTAATATCTTCATCCAGCCCTTCATCGGCAAAATTATCGTATGGATATAAACTGGCCAGCTTCCTCACCGCTGCATCTGTTTGGACCACTACAAAATTTTCAAAATTATCGACATCAAAGGAGGCTTTAAAGGTGTCTCTTACCCTCCAAACCAATATGGTGCTAATCATCACGGGGTTGCCCAGCTTATCGTTCACCTTCAGCCGTTCACTGTCAAAGTTCCTCGCCCGTAAAGAAATTTTCTTCTTGGTGTAAAGGGGATTCACCCAAAAAAGTCCGTTTTTCTTAACTGTGCCTTTGTAGTCCCCAAAGAGAAGAAGTACCCGGGATTCGTTAGGGTTTACAAGGATAAGGCCCGGGAGAATTATTATGGAAATGAGAAACGCTAAGCCAAACCATATTCTGGGCATTACAATAAACCCGATAATACTTCCGAAGAAAAGAATTACGAACAAAAATAACATGAGATACCCGTTGGAGGGATTTAAATCTTTTTCCTGAGTCATGACTGGAGATGTTAGTTGATATTATGATGATATTATAAATATATTAAATTAAAACATGAGCCTGGAAATTTTAACACTAAAAATCTCATGCTTCTATTATCTTTGCGACAAATCGAAAAAACAGATGAAACATTATTTTTTATTCTTATTCTCTATAGTATTGATGAACACTTCCTTTGCTAATACGGCGGACTGGGGAAAGACTGGACACAGGGCTACTGCGGAAATAGCAGAATCTTATCTTACTAAAAAAGCCAGACGTAATATTGAAGAATTGCTGAACGGAAGAAGCCTTGCATTCGTGGCCAACTATGCAGATGATATTAAAAGTGATCCTGAATTCCGGAAGTACAGCCCCTGGCATTATGTAAACATAGATCCTGAAGATGAAAAATATGTTCCTGAAAAGGCAAACCCTAAAGGTGACCTGGTACAGGCGATTAGAAAATGTATTTCGGTATTAAAGGATAACAGTGCTCCCAGGGAAGAAAAGCAGTTCTACCTGAAAATGCTGGTGCATTTTATGGGAGATTTACACCAGCCTTTTCATGCAGGAAGAAGTGCAGACAAGGGTGGAAACGATATACAGGTGAGATGGTTTGGGGAAGGCTCTAATATTCACCGGGTATGGGACAGTGATATGATAGATTCTTTCCAGATGAGTTATTCTGAACTTGCTGAGAATACCAAAGATCTGTCAAAAGAGAAGATGGACAAAATACGATCTGGCAGCCTTCTGGACTGGGTTTATGAATCCAGGGATTTGGCAGATGAACTTTATGCCTCTGTGGACAATGGTGAAAAACTGGGCTACGAATATATGTATGAACGTTTCCCAATGGTGTTGGAGCAACTTCAAAAAGGAGGCTTAAGGCTGGCAAAAGTCCTTAACGATATTTACGGATAATCTTACTCAATCTTTCTGAAGGTAAGATTAACCCTGGGGCCAATGTCCATTTTTGTTTTTGGAAGCTGGTGTTTCCAGAAATGCTGAGTACTTCCTTTCATAATTAATAAGCTGCCATTTTCAAGCTTTAGTTTGAACCTGGCAGTTTTTGTTTTATGCTTTAGATGAAAAACCCTTTCGGCGCCAAAACTTACTGATGCAATTTCAGGATTCTTGCCTAATTCCTTTTCATCATCGGCATGCCAGCCCATGCTGTCGTTGCCGTTACGATATAAATTTAGAAGGCAGGTGGTAAACTGCACTTCAGAAACTTCTTCCACAGCATTTTTAACTTTCAGTAAAACTTCCGGAAAAGGTTTGGGTTGCAAAGTAAGGCCAGAATAGGTGTAGGATTTGGCATTATCGGCAAAAAGTGCGGTAAGCCTTGGTTGCAGCATTTCTTTTCCAAAAATTTTAATGCTGTCCTGTCTCCAGAAGGTATTGGTAAGAATTTCATCCGCATAATCATTCGCATCTTTTTCAGAAAAAAAATGAGGAAAATAAAGAATTTCTGCATCTGGTAGTTCCGACTTTTCGAATTTCATAATTTCAAAATTTAAGATAGTACCACGCCCACCATATAAGTGCAAATTGCAGCGGAATTCGTAAAATGAGGAGCCATTTTGGAATACCCGCACCTGCTTTTTCAGAGGAAAGCATGTAAAAATGTACCATCATGAAAACCATTAACATTAAAATAAGCAAATAAATCGCTATGTTTTTGGTATACTCAAAGCATAGGAAAATTCCCAGCAATATTTCAACTATTCCACTAACATACACCAGCAACCGATGTGCAGGAAGGTAAGGGGGCATAATTCGCATATACATTTTAGGTTTAAAAAAATGATTTGCCCCTGCGAGAATAAATAGAACTGCCATAAGATAAAGGTGCCATGGATACTGCATTGCGAAGATGAGGTTTTAAAAACTATATAAAAATGAACCCTGTTTTTAAAAAGCCAGGACTGGTGCAGGGAAAAAACAAAGCTCCGGTGCCAGTTCTAAAAATACTGGGATCTGAACATTGTAGTAGTTTGTTTTCTATTAACTGCTTAATACGAAAAAAATACTTAAATCTTTGGGAATATAAGCCTTTAAGGCCTTATAATTACAAATTGCTTGTGTAGTTTTCTTAAATGAACTAAATTTCGCGTCCCATAGAATAATGACTTAACCTCTTAACCATTTGAAGAAAAGATATTTATCGTTTTTATTGTTATTCTTCACTTTCACCTGGATAAGTGGTTTAGCACAAAAAGATCCCTGTGCAGATGTGTACCTGGATTCGCTCTACCACATTTCTCTGGGATCTATAGATAAATACGATTATAAAGATGCCATTATCCAGGCCAGGGACCTTATAAATGAGGCAAAGTTAAGGGATAACAACGGTTATATTTTTCATGCTTATAATTTGCTTGGCGCAAGCTATTCTGATCTTAAGGACACGGTAAGGGCACGCGAAAGCTATGAGGAGGCCCTGGATTATGCGGTAAAATCCCACAATGATACGCTTGTGCTCTGGGCAAATAATAATCTTGGAAATATTTATTCTGAAGATAAAAAGACCAAGCAAACAGGGATAGATTATTATAACAAAGCCATAGCACTAGCCAAAAAGCTGCATATTAAAAGTGAAATCCTGTACCCAACCGTTAATATCGCCTGGACATATCTTGATAATGAGGCTTCTCTAAGAGCCTGGCCATACCTGGAGAAAGCCTGGAGATTGGTGGAAGAGACCGGGAAAGAAGATAAGTACCTGCTTTCACAGCTTAATTATTTAACCGGCCGTTATTATGCAGACCAGAATGAACTGGAAGCGGCCGGCAGTTACTTTAATAAGGCCATCACTTATGCTGAAGATAAAAATTATCTTATTGAAGCATCCCTGGCCTATAAGGAGTATGCAAAAGTACTCTCTTCTTTGGAAGATTATAAAAATGCCTATGCCGCCTTAAGTAAATACGAGCAATATAATTCGGAAATCTTTGAGCAGGAACGCCTGAGACAAATTGAAATGGCTAATGCCCAGTTTGATAATAACGAGTTCCAGAATAACTTAAAGCTGGCTGAAAAAGAACAGGAATATCAGGCGCAAATTATTAAGAAGTCCAACGAAAAGATCTTTATCATGTTGGTGTCTTCTGTAATTCTGGTGATTATTCTCTTTAGCCTGAATAAGATCAACCGGGACAGGACAAAGCTTATTCAGGAGCTTAAGCATAAGAACAACCAGCTTAGGGATTCCAAGAATGAGGCAGAAAGGCTATCCAGCTTAAAAACGCAATTCTTCTCTACTGTAAGTCATGAAATAAGAACTCCCTTATATGGGGTAATTGGTCTTACTTCATTACTGCTGGAAGATGAAAGCCTTAAAAAACATGAGAACGACCTTAAATCTCTTAAATTTTCAGCAGATTATCTTCTGGCACTAATAAATGATGTGCTTCAAATGAATAAAATGGAATCCAGGCAACTAAAACTGGAGCATGTTTCTTTTCATCTAGAAGATCTTATGACCGGCATCCTTAATACCTTTGAGTTTTCCAGGATGCAGAACAATAATGAAATTCAGGTAGAGGTAGATGAGGATATTCCACCTTTTCTACTGGGCGATCCTGTAAGGCTGTCCCAGGTGCTCATGAACCTGGTGGGGAATGCGGTAAAATTTACTGAAAGAGGTAATATTTTTATCACGGCGCGTCTAAAAAAAGTTATTGAGGAAAAATACCTGATCTACTTTGAAGTTAAAGATGACGGGATTGGTATTCCCGAGAACAAGCAGCAAAGCATTTTTGAAGAATTTTCTCAGGTAAGCACTACTAATTATAGTTACCAGGGAACAGGATTAGGCCTGCCTATTGTTAAAAAATTACTGGAATTGCATAATTCAGAAATATATCTGAAGAGCGAAGAAGGGAGAGGAAGCACCTTTTATTTTGTAGTATCATTTGAAAAAGATAAGAACAGGCAGGAAAAACCAACGAGGGAAGAAAACCCTGAGCGTATTTTTGAGGATAATGAACACAAGGTTGGTGCTAATAGAATCCTTATTGTTGATGATAACCGCATAAACCAGGTGGTTACCAGTAAGATTCTTAAAAAGAAAAATTTTGACTGTGATGTCGCGGGAAGTGGGGAAGAAGCTCTTGAAAAAATCCAGCTAACTGATTTTGACCTTATTCTAATGGACCTCAATATGCCGGGAATGGGCGGTTTGGAGGCCACCAGGAAAATAAGGGAAAGCAACTCCGCTGTTCCTGTGGTTGCCCTTACTGCTGTGGAAGTTGATGAAATGAGGGAGAAGATCTTTAATGCGGGAATGGACGATATTATTGTAAAACCTTATGATGTGCAGCAATTCTACCAGATTATTTACAGGAATATAACCGGTAGAAAGATGCCTGCCCAACCTTAATTTTTTTCACTAAAGGAAATTCTTAAGTTTTATTTTATAAAAATAGCCGCGTCTTACAAAGGCGCGGCTTTTTACTCCTTTAAAAAGGATTTACAAAATTTATTTAACCATATCAAAACTACGTTTGATGAATGCGGTAAGCTCTTCTCCCTTAAGAAGATTTTGAGAAAGCCTGGCCAGGTCCAGGGATTGCTTGATAAGGCGCTCCTGTTTTTTCTCAGTTTTGGTGTTAAGGATTTCAGAAACCAACGGATGATTGGTATTTACCACCAGGTTGTACATTTCAGGCATATTGCCCATTCCAAACATTCCACCTCCGCCGGTTTGCTGCATCTCTTTCATACGGCGCATAAACTCCGGTTGGGTAATAAGTAGCGGTGCCGCGTCGCTGTCCATCGCTTCAAGTTGTACGGTATATTTTTCCTTCGGAACAACTTTTTCAAAGTCAGCCTTCAGTTTTTCTTTTTCTTCATCAGAAAGCTTGGAAATATTCTCATCATCCTTTTTGATAAGGTTGTTCACGTGATCTGAATCTACCCGCACAAAAGAAAGTTTTTCTTTTGAGGTTTCCAGCTTCTGCAACAAGTGAGAAACAATAGGGGAATCCAGGAGCAATACCTGATAACCTTTGTCTTTGGCGGCCTGTATGTAACTGTGCTGCTCATTTTGGTTGGAAGCATAAAGCACCACCATATTTCCGTCTTTATCGGTCTGGTTTTCCTTAATTTTAGCTTCCAGCTCTTCAAAAGTAAAATACTCACCGTCAACAGTAGGATAAAGGGCGAATTTTTGTGCTTTATCGAAGAATTTTTCTTCGGAAAGCATTCCGTATTCAATAACGATCTTAATGTCGTTCCACTTTTTCTCAAAGTCTTCCCGGTTGCTGTTGAAAAGGCTTTTCAGCTTATCTGCCACTTTACGGGTGATGTAACTGGAAATCTTTTTAACTGAAGAATCTGCCTGAAGGTGAGATCTGGAGACATTCAAAGGAATATCCGGGGAGTCAATCACCCCGCGAAGCATGGTCAAAAATTCAGGAACAATCCCTTCCACACTATCGGTTACAAAAACCTGGTTTTGATAAAGCTGGATTTTATCCCGCTGGATATTCATATCCTGAGTCATCTTTGGGAAATATAGGATTCCGGTAAGATTAAAAGGATAATCCACATTTAAATGAATATGGAATAAAGGCTCTTCAAACTGCATTGGGTAGAGTTCGCGGTAGAACTCTTTATAATCTTTTTCCTCAAGGTCTGTTGGTTGCTTGGTCCAGGCCGGCTCTGGATTATTGATAATATTGTCAACAGTTTTGGTTTCTGGCTTGGCGTCTTCGGCGGCGTCTTCAGGAAGCGGAAGTGTTTCTTCTTTAGTCCCGAATTTAATCGGGATAGGCATAAACTTGTTGTACTTTACCAGTAATTCCTCAATCCTGGTATTTTCCAGAAACTCTTCATCGTCTTCATTAATATGAAGAATAATTTCTGTACCCCTTTCTTGCTTCTCGGCTTCTTCTAAAGTAAATTTTGTGGTTCCTTCACAAACCCAGTGAGCAGCCGGCTCATCTTTATAAGATTTGGTAATGATTTCAACTTTATGGGCTACCATAAAAGCAGAATAGAAACCAAGTCCAAAATGGCCAATTATCCCGCTGTCTTTAGCGGAGTCTTTGTATTTTTCCAGGAATTCTTCTGCGCCAGAGAAAGCAACTTCGTTGATGTATTTTTCAACTTCTTCCCTGGTCATCCCAATTCCCTGGTCGATAACGTGGATTTTTTTTCCTTCCTTATCTACTTTTACTTCAATAACGGGATTGCCATATTCCACAGAAGCCTCTCCAATACTGGTAAGGTGTTTTAGTTTAAGGGTTGCATCTGTCGCGTTGGAAATTAATTCCCTTAGAAAGATCTCGTGATCGCTGTATAAGAACTTCTTTATCAAAGGAAAGATGTTCTCTACAGATACATTAATATTTCCGGTTGCCATATATAATATTTTAAGTGTTATTCAATTGGCTTCATATTGTTCAAAAAAAGTACCATTGAAAATGCGCTGACAAACTGACATAAAATACAGGTGTAATGTTTAAACCTTAACTACGTCTAAATTTTTGAATCGCCTTCAAAATGAAAGTTTTAACAAATTTTTGTTTAATCTTTTTTAAATTCTATTGAACAAAAAATTATCTTTGAAAAAGAAAATTTTGCTATGACAGCTAAAGTAAAAAATACACCTGCTAAAAAACCGCTGGATAAGGACCGCCTAATATCTTTATATATGGATTATATCCTTGAAGAGGAAAAAACTCCCGGCACGGTCTACAAATTTTGTAAGCAGAACAAGATAAAGGAAGAAGAGTTTTACAATTTCTTCGGAAGTTTTGAAGGACTGGAAAAAGGAATCTGGGAACGGTTTTATGAGCATGCCACAAATGTGATAGATAAGAGCCCGGAGTATGCCACCTTTACCAACAGGGAGAAAATGCTCACTTTCTTTTTTACATTTTTTGAGATCCTTACCGCTAACCGAAGTTATGTCCTGTTCACCCTTAATAAAAGCGATATGCCTTTAAAGAACCTCGAGCAACTAACCGGCCTGAGGAGAAAGGTGAAAGGATTTGCAAAACAACTTATACGTGATGCAAATCAAGAGAAAACAATAAATGCTCTTAAGCAATCAGAAACTGTTTTTTCAGAAGCTGCCTGGGTACAACTTATGTTCCTTATGAAGTTTTGGATGGAAGATAATTCTCCGCAATTTGAAAGTACAGATGTGGCCATAGAGAAATCTGTGAACACCATATTTGATGTTTTTGACAATACGCCTTTGGAAAGAGTGTTGGATTTTGGCAAATTTCTCTGGAAAGAAAAGATGTCATAGCACATAGGATAAAGATGAAAACAATAGATAAAATACCTACCGGAAAAATTGGCCGTACTTCAAAAATGGTCCAAACAGGCGTTAAAATAGGTGGGAATTATTTAAAATATTATGGGAAGCGGGCATTAAATCCTGAGATTACTAGGGATGAGCTGGATGAAAGCAATGCCAGTGACATTTATGATGGCTTGAAAAGCCTTAAAGGAAGTGCTTTAAAAGTAGCCCAGATGCTTTCTATGGAAAAAAGCTTGCTGCCCAATGCTTATGTAGAAAAATTCAGCCTGGCGCAGTTTAGCGTTCCGCCTTTGTCTGCACCTCTTGTGCGTAAGACTTTTAAGAAATACCAGGGAGCTTTTCCTGAGGAACTCTATGATACGTTTGCAACCCAGTCTGTTAATGCTGCCAGCATCGGCCAGGTGCATCAGGCGACGAAAGACGGGAAGAAACTTGCTGTGAAAATCCAATACCCAGGGGTTGCAGACAGTATCAGTTCAGACCTTGCAATGGTAAAGCCTATTGCCATAAGGATGTTCAACCTGCAAGGCAAAGATTCAGAAAAGTACTTTAAAGAAGTTGAAGGGAAATTGATGGAAGAGACAGATTATGTGCTGGAAGTAAAACAAAGCAAGTCAATTTCCGAAGCATGTGAGCATATTCCTAATCTGGAATTTCCAGAGTATTATGAAGAATTATCCAGCCAGCGCATTATTACTATGGACTGGATGGAGGGAAAACATCTTAGTGAATTTGCAAAAGAAAATAAGGACCAGGAAAAAGCAAATAAAGTAGGGCAGGCGCTATGGGATTTTTACATGTTCCAGATGCATAATTTAAAAGAAGTGCATGCAGATCCCCATCCCGGTAATTTTTTAATAAGTGAAGAAGGGAAATTAATCGCTATAGATTTTGGCTGCATTAAACAGGTACCGGAAGATTTTTACGTCCCTTATTTTGAACTGGCTGAAAAAGACAATATTAATAACCCAGATTTCTTTAGGAGCAAATTGTATGAATTAGAGATTCTTCGAAAAGACGATTCGCCTCATGAAATAAAGTATTTCTCGGAACTTTTTTTTCAAATGCTTAATTTGTTTACCAGTCCTTTTCATCAGGAAACTTTTGATTTTTCAGATGAAAGTTTTTGGAATTCCATTACAGAATTAAGCGAAAAATATAGCAAAGATACTGAACTACGTAAAATGAACGGAAACAGGGGAAGCAAACACTTTCTCTACATCAACCGCACTTTTTTTGGATTGTACAATCTCCTTCATGATTTAAAAGCAGAGGTAAAAATAAACAGGTATAAAAAGTATCTGTAAAGATTGATTTATTGGTTAGGTTGTTGGAAAAGCGCAATTACTTTTAAGAGTTGCGCTTTTCTTTTAACGTTATTTTATTCTTTTTTCCTCAATTTCTCTGCGATTGTTACGGTAGGTACAAAAGAGGCTTTTAACCTGTTAAACACTTATAAAGTACTATATGCGCGCTCATTTTGTCTTAAATTACCTGGGTATTAACCATTTAAAAATAAATATGATGAAGATGCGAAATTTTAGTGCAATGGGATTATTCCTTTTCTTTTGCGCCATTGCAAGTGCGCAAAACTACAGCACGTATGATAGCAATAGCGATGGGGCTATGGATCGCCAGGAATTTGATAACCAGTATAACAATCAATTTTCGAACTGGGATAGCAATAACGACCAGCAGGTAGATGATAAGGAATTTTATAAAGCCACCTATAGCAGTGTAGATGCAAATGGAGATAACCGCCTTTCTGAAGAAGAATGGAACGATGGCTATGATAATATGTATGGGGATTACTTTGATACTAATCAATATGACCAGTTTGATGCCAATGCAGATGGATATATAGATAATGACGAATATTATAACGGCTTTAGAAATACTGAATTTTATAGTAGCTATGATACGGACAGGAATGGTACGGTAAATCAGCAGGAACTTAACCAGGGTGTCTATAATAGTATGGACAGGGACAGGAGTGGTTCCATAGACGAAAATGAATTTACCTCTGGAGGTTCTTATTATCATGCCACCACTGGTGATATGAGATAAAAAGATAATTTTTAAATTTGATTTGGCCTGCAACAGCGGGCCTTTTTTGTACAGTATTACGGTATAAGATGCTCGTTTAATTTTCTTACCAAAGCTTTAAAATAAGAATTTTCCAACGTTAAATAATTTTAAAGAATATTGCTCTCTTCCCTTTTCATGCTATCTTCTTGAAAAGTAATCACTATGAAATCTAAAATAGTATCTATACTACCACTAATCTTCATAAGCATTGGCTGTGAAAACAATTTCAGCCGGTACGATCATGATAATGATAGCATGTGGAATGGAGACGAATTTAAAAATGCTTACACAGAAAATTTTTCTAACTGGGATGAAGACAATGATGACTTGTTGGATGGCAGGGAATTTTTTGGCAGCACCTTCCGGTATACAGACTTAAATGACGACGGAAAAATAGATGAAGACGAATGGAACCAGGACAATAGAAATCTGTATAGGAATTATGCCGGAGAGGAAGATTTCAATAAATTTGATGCCAATGCAGATGGATCTATTGATGAGGAGGAATGGACAGACGGATTTCTTAATTCCGACTGGTTTGACTCCTATGACATAGACCGGGATGGCTATATGAATCCAGATGAGCTAAATGAAGGGATTTTTGAAGACTGGGATAGTAATGGGGATGGATTTTTAAATGAAGATGAATATGAAGCCGGAGATGCCTATTTTAATGCTGAAGAGTAAACATACGTCTCATATTGTGCTTTGTCACTCCATTATTCTCCTTAAAAAGCGGTTTTCATGCTATTAAACTTTCATATATTGCGCTAGTTATTTATGCTGAAATCCTAGAGCAATAGCAACCCACAGAAATAAAAGAGATCTATGTACCAGTCTAAAATTGCCGGTTTGGGAAGTTATGTCCCTGAGAATGTTGTAACTAATGAAGACCTTTCCAAAATGATGGATACCAATGATGCTTGGATCCAGGAACGCACCGGAATTAAAGAGAGAAGACATATTAAAAGAGGAGATGGAAATTCTACCGCCGTAATGGGAATGAAAGCCGCTAAAATTGCCCTAGAGCGCGCAGGTATATCTAAGGACGATATCGATCTTATTGTATTTGCCACCCTAAGTCCAGATTATTATTTTCCTGGTTGTGGGGTACAGGTGCAGGAGATGCTTGATATTAATACCTGCCCGGCCCTGGATGTAAGAAATCAATGCAGCGGATTTATTTACGGCCTTTCCGTGGCAGATCAGTTTATTAAAACCGGGATGTATAAAAACGTCCTGGTGATAGGAAGTGAAAACCATAGCGGAGGATTGGATATGACTACCCGCGGCCGCTCGGTTTCTGTTATTTTCGGCGATGGTGCAGGAGCGGCAGTGCTTACCAGGAGTGACCATAACAGCGAAGGCATCCTTTCCACCCACCTTCACTCTGAAGGGAAGCATGCGCTGGAACTTTCACTTAGAGGCCCGAGTACCGACCACTGGGTGCCCGAAATTATTGCTGAAAATCCGCAGGGAGATGATATTCCTTATTATCCATATATGAACGGCCAATTTGTATTTAAAAATGCCGTAGTTCGTTTTTCTGAAGTTATTATGGAAGGCCTGAAGGCGAATGGCCTTGGTGTTGAAGATATAGATATGCTGATTCCTCACCAGGCAAATCTGAGAATTTCTCAGTTTATTCAGCAAAAGTTTCAGCTAAGCGATGATCAGGTTTTTAATAATATTCAGAAATATGGAAATACTACTGCGGCATCAATTCCTATAGCTCTAACTGAAGCCTGGGAAAAAGGAAAGATTAAAGAAGGTGATGTGGTTGTACTTGCAGCCTTTGGAAGTGGTTTTACCTGGGGAAGTGCTGTCATCCAGTGGTAATTTAGACGCCTTTAAAATACCGATACAAATCGTAGATGCCAAAAATAATAAATCCTACCGCCAGGATAATTCCAAAGATATCTTTTTCGGTTTCCAGCAGGCGGTAATAAAGCCTGTAACTACCATAACCTATAAAGAGGATTCCCAGCACAAGATGCCAGATGTTCCTGTTCCTTCTTTGGGAATGCTCATCCTTCATTTTTATAGTCTTCAGGAAATGTGTTCCGGGCAATTTCATTGGCTTTGCCAAGATGCTTTTTATCTACAAAAAGCAGAACCTGGCCGGGCATGCCACCACCGAAGCCAGCCCTCAAACCCG
Organism: Autumnicola aciditolerans; assembly: GCF_041679265.1. NCBI lineage: Bacteria > Pseudomonadati > Bacteroidota > Flavobacteriia > Flavobacteriales > Flavobacteriaceae > Autumnicola > Autumnicola aciditolerans. Next base: position 150,184 of record NZ_JBGFSM010000005.1, on the reverse strand, counting down.
AATCAAAATCATTTCTTACACGGGAGGAGATGCCTTCTTCCTCATATAACTCCTGCAGGTATTGCACGTTGGTTTCAGGACCGGTGTAAACATGTTCGTAAGTCTCGTCTGTACTCATTATTTTAGAGGTTTTACATCTAAAATACAAATATCCCAAGGTATGAACAGGACCTTTATACAGAGTTTAACGTTCTAGGCATTATAGTATTTGCTGTTCCAGATCTCTGTACTGAAATTTTTCCCTTTTTTGAATCCATAAAAAATAGCGAGACCTGCTACCCATTTAAACATAAAGAAAAAGATCAATAAAAATTCGGTAGTGCTTGGTTCAGGAGAAAAAAGTCCGTCCGGGACCATAAGGGTGAGAATAAAACTTCCCAAAAGAAGAACAATTATAAAATTTTCAAGGGTTTTAAATGGCCACATAAGAATCCTCCTAAAAGGGCTAAGATCATTACCCCATTTATGCACCAGGTAAAAGTAATCGTTGCCTATAGGTGCCAGCAGCAAAGGATCATCAGCATTTTCAAGTTTAAAAAGTTTGGAAGGAGCCATAATTTTAAAGCCCTTGAGAGTAGTTTGATGCTGTTTTTCGAGCTTCTTTATTTCCATAAGTGCCACGTAAGGAATTTCTCCCTTGAAGTATTTCGTACTAAGGAATCTTAGCCTGTAAAGAACGCAGATTTTTTCAATATCCTTTATATGAAATATACGGCGGGTTTCCAGAAGATCAAGATCAAAAGTATTGCCTTTAGCAATGTTGCCGTCATTAAGGGTTTCGAGGATCTCCTCTTCTTTTCCGGCGTCTGCCTGTAAGATGGCCTGGACCTGTTCCAGGATCTGCTCTTCAGGAATTCTTCTGCTGCGTACTTTTAATAACTGAGATTCGAGGTTTGTGCGAGGGAGGTTCAGCTTCATTTTCTTTTTCTTTAGCATCCAGCACTAAATTAAGTAATAAGTTAGACATTCCAAACGGAAATTTAAGAGAAGAAAAGGATAACCTCCTTATCATGTGTTAATTGTGAAATGGCAGGAAATTAGCAATTCCAATTAACTGTTATCTTAGTTCGGCTTTTAGCTCTTTCTCAAAGCGCTGCTGCAACTTGTTCATCATTTTGTCCACCTGTTTATCAGTAAGCGTTTTATGCTCGTCCTGAAAGAGGAAACTTACCGCATAGCTTTTCTTCCCTTCGGTAAGGCTTTTGCCCTGGTAAACATCAAATAGGTTAACTTGCTTCAGCAGTTTCTTTTCGGTTTGATAGGCAATTTTCTCTATCTCTTCGTATTTTACATTTTCATCCAGCAGCAGGGCAAAATCCCTTCTTACCGCTGGATGCCGGGGAATAGCGGCAAATTGAATTTTTTGGATTTTCACCAGTTCCAGGATAGCATCCCAGTTAAAATCGGCGTGCAATACTTCCTGAGGAATGTCAAATTGCTTTAAAAGCATTTTTTTTACCACCCCAAATTCAACCAGTTTTGATTTTTTAGAACTTAAAGCCATTCCTTCAGAAAAAATATCGGTTTTAGAAGATGACGATTGCAGGTTATTAATTCCCAACCTTCGAAAGATGCTTTCTACAACCCCCTTCAGGTAAAAGAAAGTAGTATTGTTTCCTTTAAGATTCCAGCTTTCCGGGTTCCTGTTGCCGGAAATAAATAGTGTAAGGTGTTTGTTTTCTACTCTGCCACTCATGTAGGAGTGGTAAGTTTTCCCAAATTCGAAGAATTTCAGGTCGCTTTGTTTTCTGTTAATATTGTAACTTAAGGCCTCTAATCCGGAAAACAGCAGCGATTGTCTCATCACGCTTAGGTCATTACTTAAAGGATTTAGTATTTTAACGCTATGCTCTTCTTTTAACTGCTCACTAAGGTTTAGGTATTCCGGGGAGGTAAGAGAATTTGCCATGGTTTCATGAAACCCCTGCCCGGTAAGCTGGTTGGCAATAATATTCTGCAATTTATAATCTTCAAATTTCGAAGAATTCGCTACGGAAATTTTGAGCTTTTCACCAAACTTTATATTGTTGTATCCATACACTCTCAGGATCTCCTCAATTACATCAGATTCCCGCTGCACATCTACCCGGTATGAGGGGATAGTAAGGCCCATCCCGGTTTCAGTAACATTGTTCACCCTTATTTCCAAAGAAGCAAGAATAGATTTTATGGTTTCTTCCTGAAGGTTTTCCCCAATAAGTTTATTTACCTTATCAAAGGTGAGGAACACCTGGAAATCTTCTATTTTACGAAAGTAGATATCATTTATGTCGCTGGTAATTTCTCCACCGGCAATTTCCTGGATTAAAAGAGCAGCGCGTTTTAAAGCATATTCTGTAATAGAAGGATCAATACCTCTTTCAAACCTGAAAGAAGCATCTGTACTAAGGCTGTGCCTTTTAGCGGTTTTCCTGATGCTTACCGGGTTAAAATAGGCGCTCTCCAGGAATATTTTAGTGGTGTTTGCTGATACGCCACTATGCAGCCCGCCAAAAACTCCGGCAATAGCAAGAGGCTTTTCCGTATCGCAAATCATAAGGTCCTCTTCGTGAAGTTCCCTTTCCACTTCATCTAAAGTGGTAAATTTAGTTCCTGCCGGTAGTGTTTTTACATGAATTTCGTTTCCCGTAATCTTCGCGGCATCAAAGGCGTGCAAAGGCTGTCCCAGTTCATGCAATACATAATTAGTGGCATCTACCACGTTGTTTTTGGGGGAAATCCCAATGGCTTTCAGCCTGTTTTGCAGCCATTTTGGTGATGGCTGAATTTTAACATCAGAGATAGTCAACCCGCAATACCGGGGTGCCAGGGCCGAATCTTCTACATGAATAGGGATTTTGAGGCTACGGCTGTCTACATGAAAACTGCTTACAGATGGCGTGATGAGTTCCAAATGTTTGTTTTTTTGCTGGTAACCTGCCTTCAGGTCCCGGGCCACTCCCCAGTGGCTCATGGCATCTGCCCTGTTAGGGGTAAGGCCAATCTCAAAAACCTGGTCGTTTTCAATTTCAAAAATTTCTGCAACAGGTGTTCCCGGTACCAGTTCATTATCCATAACCATAATGCCTTCATGGCTGGCGCCCAGTCCAATCTCTTTTTCTGAACAAATCATCCCATAGCTGGATTCCCCGCGAATTTTACCTTTTTTAATGGCCCATTCTTCCCCTTTTTCATCATAAAGAACAGTTCCTATGGTGGCAACAGGAACTTTTTGCCCGGCAGCTATATTTGGAGCCCCGCAAACTATTTGCACATTTTCCCCGTTTCCAAGGTCTACCTTGGTTAGGTTTAACCTGTCTGCATTTGGGTGGGATTCACAATTTAAAACATGGCCAACAACAATACCTTCAAGCCCTCCTTTTACACTTTCAAATTTGCTTATGCCTTCTACTTCGAGGCCAAGATCTGTAAGTAATTCTCCTGTTTCTTCAGGATTTTCTGGAAGTTTGATAAATTGTTTAAGCCAGTTATATGAGATTTTCATCAGAATAATTTTTCAGAAGGCAAAGATAATATTACAGATGGTTTTGGCATAATTTGAAATCTGAATTTAAAGCAGGGTTTCTTCAGAAAATGCAGATTTTTTTCCGCAGAATCAGCTAATGTAATTCCAGATGTTCTTATGCTTCACCACCTGGGAATAGGTGTATTTTAAAACCTTGTTTTTTTCAAGGGCAAGGTCTGGGTCTTCTTTTAGCACCTGCATGGCGTGATACCGGGCGGCTTTAAGGATCTCGTTATCTTTTACAATATCTGCAATTTTAAGATTTAGCACTCCGCTTTGCTGGGTTCCCATAAGATCGCCGGGGCCACGTAATTTCAGGTCAACTTCAGCAATCTCAAAGCCATCATTGGTGTGTACCATGGTTTGTAGCCGGGTTTTGGAATCGTTGGAAAGTTTATGGCCGGTCATCAGGATACAAAAACTTTGTTCGGCGCCACGGCCAACCCTTCCGCGAAGCTGGTGCAACTGTGAAAGCCCAAAACGTTCTGCACTTTCAATAATCATCACGCTTGCATTTGGCACATTTACGCCCACTTCAATAACGGTAGTGGCCACCATGATCTGTGTTTCCGCCCGCACAAACCTGTCCATTTCATAATCTTTATCAGCAGGTTTCATCTGGCCGTGCACAATAGAAATCTGGTTGTTGGGGAATTCCCTGGCGATACTTTCATACCCGTCCATGAGGTCTTTGTAATCCATTTTTTCAGATTCCTGGATCAGCGGATAAACAATATAAACCTGCCTTCCTCTTTCAATTTCCTCTTTTATAAATCTGAAAACTTTAAGCCGGTTGCTATCGTAACGATGTACTGTTTTTATAGGTTTTCTGCCGGGAGGAAGCTCGTCTATTACCGAAATATCCAAATCGCCATAAAGGCTCATGGCCAAAGTTCGCGGGATAGGAGTTGCGGTCATTACTAATATGTGCGGGGGCATGTGGTTCTTTTTCCACAATTTTGCCCTTTGTGCCACTCCAAACCGATGTTGTTCATCTATAATGGCAAGGCCAAGATTCTTAAATTGTACCTTATCTTCCAGCAGGGCGTGGGTGCCAATAAGAATATCGATCTCCCCGTTCTCCAGTTTTTCATGGATTTCCCTTCTTTCTGAAGTTTTGCTGGAACCGGTGAGCAGGTAAATACTTGTTCCAAGATCTCTGCATAATTCCACCAGGCCGTTATAATGCTGAATGGAAAGAATTTCGGTAGGCGCCATTAAACAGGCCTGGAAACCGTTGTCCAGGGCAATAAACATAGACATCAGCGCAACTATGGTTTTGCCCGATCCCACGTCTCCCTGTAACAGCCGGTTCATCTGGGCGCCGCTTCCCAGGTCGCTTCTAATTTCCTTTATCACCCTTTTTTGGGCATTGGTGAGCTCAAATGGCAGGTGTTCGTTATAAAATTTTCCAAAATTTTCCCCAATCTGGTCAAATACAAATCCCTTTATTTTTTTCTTCTGAAGCATGTTCTTAATGAGCAACTGCAGCTGTATGTAGAACAATTCTTCAAACTTTAACCTGAATTGTGCTTTTCCCAACAACTCCTGGCTTTTAGGGAAATGAACATTAAAAAGGGCTTCCGTTTTAGGAATTAGCTTTAATTTCTCCCTTATTTCATCTGTAAGGGTATCATAAAACCTGCCTTTGGTTTCTAGAAAAAGTTGCTGCATGATCTTATTGACCACCCTGTTGCTAATGCCTTTTTTAGCCAGCAGTTCTGTTGAAGGGTACACCGGCTGCATGGCAGTGCGAAGCTGTTTCTTGTATTCTTCCACCGGTTCCAGCTCGGGATGTGGCATGCTAAACATCCCGTTAAACCAGTTGGTTTTGCCAAATATTACATAAGGAGTATTCAATTTGAGGTTTTCCCGAATCCATTTATGGCCTCTAAACCAAACCAGTTCCATTCTGCCCGTGTCATCAACAAAATCGGCTACCATCCTTTTGCCGCGCTTTTGTTCCACGGTTTTAATATGGGTGATCTTTCCCACCAGCTGAACTTCAGCAGAAGTTCTCTGCAGTTCGTTAATTTTATAAAACCTGGTTTTATCCAAATAACGGTTCGGGAAGAAATTAAGCAAATCCTGGTAGGTATGGATGCCAAGTTCTTTGCGTAATAATCCTGCCCGGGTTGGGCCTACTCCCTTTAAGTAATCAATTGGCGTTTGCAGGATATTGGGATTCATAAAAACGAAGATATTAAATCCGCTTAAAACCTTTAACTTCTTATCTGTATAATCATTCTTTTGAAGCTGAAACATTCCTGAACATCACATATTTTGTATTTTAGCTTTCTATTGCCAATTATTAAAATGAAGAATTTTTTTTTAATCCTGCTATTGCTGATTTCCTTTGCAGGAACTTCACAAAATACTCCTACCAGTCAGCGAGAGAAGGTAGATTTTAAAAATGTAAATGCCAGCATTAGTATTTTTCCTGAAGAAGAAAAGGTTCAGGGTAGGGTTGTTTATCTTTTTGACGTGCTCGCGCCTGCAGATTCTATTTTTATTGATGCTCAAAATATGAATTTCCAGCAGGTCACCTTAAACGGCAAAGAAGCTGAAGTAAATAACGACGGCAAACATTTATGGGTAAAATCTGATTTTTCCCCTTCCGAAGAAAATAAAATAGCCCTGGAATATTCTGCTTTTCCTTCACAGGCTATGTACTTTATAAACTGGAATGAACCGGCGGGAGTGCAATCCCCCCGGCAGGTCTGGACGCAGGGGCAGGGCAAATATACTTCGTACTGGCTGCCAAGTTTTGACGACCTTCAGGAAAAGGCAATTTTCGACCTTAATATTAATTTTCGCGGGGGTTATGAAGTAATAGCTAACGGGGTCTTACAGGAAAAACAAATCCTGAATGACTCCGTTACCCAATGGCAATATAATATGGAGCAGCCCATGAGCAGTTACCTGGTGGCCATTGCCGCTGGAAATTACCGTAAAAAGGAAATCACCACCGCTTCTGGCGTCAAGATGCAGCTTTATTATGAGCCGGAAGATTCTTTAAAGCTGGAGCCGACTTACCGGTATTCCAAAGAAATTTTTGATTTTTTTGAAAAGGAAATAGGGGTAGCTTTTCCCTGGCAAAATTATAAACAAATCCCGGTGCAGGATTTTATTTACGCGGGAATGGAAAATACCGGCGCCACAATTTTCTCAAATATTCTCGTGGTAGATTCCACCGGGTTTAACGACCGTAATTATGTAAATGTTAATGCACACGAGCTGGCCCACCAGTGGTTTGGGGACCTGGTGACTGAAAAAGAAAGCCGGGACCACTGGTTGCATGAAGGTTTTGCTACTTTTTATGCCCTTTTAGCTGAAAAAGAAATTTTTGGAGAAGATTATTATTACTGGAAATTATATGAATCTGCCGAGCAGTTAAAGCAGTTGAGTGACAGCGGGAAAGGGGAAGCGGTTTTGAATCCTAAAGCCAGTTCCCTTACCTTTTATCAAAAAGGGGCCTGGGCTTTGCACATTTTGAGGGAGAAAGTAGGAGAGGAAGCTTTTAGGCAGGCGGTACAGAATTACCTGGAATTATATAAATATCAGGCCGTTTCTACTGAAAATTTTATTGCTGAGGTGGAAAAAACTTCCGGGCAGGATTTGACAGATTTTATCAATAACTGGCTGAAGCAGTCTGCTTTTAAAGCCCATGCGGCGCTAAATTCTTTGAAGGAATCGGCATTTGTTCAGAATTATCTTAAAATTGCAGGTTTAAGGGAGGTGCCTCTGGAGCAAAAATACGCGCAGCTGGATGAAGCCTTAAATTTCCCGGTTAACGATTATATTGGCCAGGAGGTGGTTTATCAACTGGCCGGGAATACTTCAGCTGATGCACTTCGGCTTTACAAAAAGGCCTTTGAAACAAACAATCTTTATGTGCGCCAGGCCATTGCCGGCAGCATGCAAAAAATTCCTTCAGAATTAAAAACCTATTATGAATCTCTTCTTGATGATGATTCCTATGTAACCAAAGAAACCGCGCTTTACAACCTCTGGATGCAGTTTCCTGAAGGCCGCGCCGCTTATCTTGAAGATTTAGACGGCGTAGCAGGTTTTATGGACAAAAACGTGGAAACTTTGTGGTTGGCCTTAAACCTGGCCACGCCAAACTTTCAGCCGGAAAAAAAACAGCAGGTTTTTAATAAACTTACGGGTTATACTTCGCCACGCCAGCATTTTGAAACGCGTAAAAACGCCTTTGGTTACCTGTATCAGCTCAACACTTTTACCACGCAAAATTTAAAAGACCTAATGGCCGGAACCCAGCATCAAACGTACAGTTTTCGTAATTACTGCAGGGAATTGCTGGAAGAGCTGCTTAAAAATGAAGAATACAAAAATATGTTCATGGACTTGCAGGAAAGCCTTCCGCTAAAACAACGGGAATTTCTGGAAAACAAGCTTGCGCAATCATGAAGGCATTAGTGATCTCAGGCGGCGGCAGCAAAGGAGCTTTTGCCGGGGGAGTAGCGCAGTACCTTATTAGGGAAATGAACAGGGAATACGACCTTTACCTTGGCACATCTACCGGTAGCCTGTTAATTTCCCACCTTGCCCTTAATGAAACTGAAAAAATCAGGGAGGTGTTTACTTCGGTAAACCAGGCGAGTATTTTCAGCAACCGGCCGTTCCTAATCAGGCGCCGCCATGGTTATGACCAGATTAGTATCAATCACTTTAACGTATTGCGGAATTTCTTAAAAGGCAGGAAAACCTTTGGTGAGAGCAAAAATCTTCAGAAGCTGATAAAAGATACTTTTACGCCGAAGGAATTTCAGCAGTTAAAATCCGGCACAAAAGATGTGGTGGTAACGGTATCAAATTTGTCTTTAAACGAGGTGGAATATAAATCCATAAGAGATTTTAACTACGATGATTTTTGTGAATGGATATGGATTTCCAGTAATTATACTCCTTTTATGAGCCTGGCGCAAAAAAACGGTTGCGAATATGCTGACGGGGGACTTGGTTCTATGGTTCCCATTGAAGAGGCTATAAAACGCGGGGCAACAGAGATTGATGCGATTATCCTGCAAACCGAAGTGACAAATTTTAATCGTTTACCTTCTAAAAACGCTTTTGGGCTAATTACAAATTTGTTTCAGTTTATGCTGGACAGGATTGAAAACCAAAATATCAGGATTGGAAAATTTGCGGCGGCAAATAAAAATGCCATTATTAATTTCTACTATACTCCTACAGTTTTGACCACGAATTCCCTTATTTTTGATGAAAAGAAGATGAAGAGCTGGTGGGAGAGCGGTTACAGCTTCGCGAAACTTAAGAATGAAGAACTTAATCAAATTGAACCTTAATGCGGGCATTGGTAATTTCAGGAGGCGGTAGTAAGGGAGCTTTTGCCGGCGGAGTGGCGCAGTATTTAATTGAAGAGGATAAGAAAAAATATGATCTTTTTTTAGGAACCTCAACCGGAAGTCTTTTAATCCCTCACCTGGCAGCAGGGAACATTGAAAAGGTTCATGATATCTACACCAATGTAGACCAGCATAAAATCTTTAGTGTAAATCCTTTCATCGTTAAAAAGAAGGACGGCAGGGAGTATGTTACCATTAATTATTTTAACATGTTCTGGCAGTTCATTAAGCGCAAAAGAACGTTTGGGGAGAGCAAAAATCTTAAAAAACATATTCGCGTTCATTTTTCAGAAGAAGATTTTACATTGCTTAAAGCTAAAGTGAAAGATGTGGTGGTCACGGTTTCAAATCTTTCCAAAAACCGCGTAGAGTATAAGTCTATCCATGATTTCTCTTATGATGATTTTTGTGACTGGATCTGGATTAGTTGTAATTATATTCCGTTTATGAGCCTGGCAACAAAGGATGGTTATGAATATGCCGATGGCGGGCTGGGATGCGTGGTGCCCATTAGGGAAGCCATAAAACGTGGCGCGAAAGAAGTGGATGCCATAATCCTGGAGGCGGAAAATATGGAATATAATAAGGTGCTTGGGAAAAACCCGTTTTCGTTAATGATCAACCTCTTCGGATTTCTACTGGACCAGGTGGAATATCACGATATTGTTGAAGGCAAACTTGCCGCTCTCAATAAACAGGTAAAACTGAATATTTACTATACGCCCACAAAACTTACTGAAAACTCGCTCGTGTTCAACAAAAAAGCAATGACGGAGTGGTGGCAGGAAGGTTTTGAATATGCTAAAAACCGTTCAGAAGAAAACCGAAAAAAATCCAGGGGTTTCTTCAGGTTATTCTCTTTTTAAACAATATTTCTTACCTCTTTTTTAATAAAGGCGAGGGCGGCATCTGTAGGTGCCGGTTTTTCTATTAGCGCAGTGAGAATTACTTCCCGAAGCTTATCTGGGGTAGTTACTTCTTCCTGGGTACTGGCTTTTCTAACCAGGCCAATAGTGGCGTTTTTAGCGGTTTTTATATAATCCCAGCAATCGGCACTTACATAAATTTGCTGCGCCAGATTATGGTCAAACTCCTGTTCTATGGTGCCAACAATAAGATTGGTATAAGACCGGACATCTTCACTTACAGGTTTTATCCTGAATAATATTTTGCCCGGCGAAATGCGCTCCAGAAAAAGCGTCATCCTTTCATAAGCCTGAAGTTTAATGGGTAAGGCGGTTTTTTGATTTTCCCGGTGTAATAAAAATCTTCTTCTCAATTCCTCATTTCTGGAATTTGTATGGAAAAAGTAAAAAGCGAGCCCGCCAACTACAAGGGCGGGAAGTATGCTGAAAAATAAAAAACTAAGATCTGATGCTATCATTTGTGCTTATGGTAAACTGCAGTGTCTTCGGTTTCTGCTTCTTTGGTTTCTACATCTCTGGACTTCTGGAAACCGCCTAAATATGGAGATTCCAGATGTTCTCTAACAGAGGTGAAAGGTACTTCTTCTTTATGGTAAGTAAAAGTGGCGGCCAAAGATTTTGCCAGGTTCCTGTCACTAAGGTTAATCTGCACATCGTCCATGGTGAACTGGCATGGGTGTTCATACCCGCAGGCATGGCAAATTTCCAGCAGTTCCTTGCGAAATTTTACAAAGTAATAATTTACTCTTTTTGCCTTGTCTTTGATATTAATGCCGGATTGCAGCCATTTATTCTGAGTGGCTATCCCGGTGGGGCAGGTATTGTTATGGCAGGATTGCGCCTGGATGCAGCCAATACTCATCATGGCTTCTCGGGCCACATTCACGCAATCTGCGCCCATAGCAAAAGCCATTGCAGCTTTGGCCGGGAAACCAAGTTTTCCGCTTGCCACAAAAACAATCCTGTTGGTAATTCCCTGGTCCAGGAAGATCTTGTACACTTTAGAAAAGGCGTAAATCCAAGGTAGGGAAACATGATCTGCAAAACTCGGCGGGGCAGCTCCCGTCCCGCCTTCGCCTCCATCAATACTAATAAAATCCGGGCCTTTTCCTGAAGCCTGCATTTTTTCGGCTAATTCTTCCCACTGTTCCAGTTTTCCCACAGCCGATTTAATTCCCACCGGCAATCCGGTTTCTTCGGCAATATCTTCTATAAACTCCAACAATCCGTCTAAACCTTCAAAAGCAGTATGGAAAGGGGGCGAAAGTACATCTTTACCCAAAGGAATGTGCCTGATTTCAGCAATTTCTTCACTAATCTTGGATGCGGGTAAAACCCCGCCTTTTCCCGGTTTTGCTCCCTGGGACAGTTTTATTTCTATCGCCCTTATCTGCGGATTTTCCCGCACCAGTTCTACAAGTTTTTCCATACAGAAATTACCCTCGTCATCCCTCACGCCAAAATAAGCAGTGCCTATCTGGAACACGACATCAGCTCCTTTTTTATGATATTGAGACAATCCGCCTTCCCCGGTATTATGGTATGCGCCGGCTTCCTTGCAGCCTAGATTAAGACTTTCTATGGCACGCGCAGAGAGGGAGCCAAAACTCATCGCCGAAACATTAATTATTGAGGCCGGGCGGTAGGGCCTTTTCCTATTATTGTAAAGGCCCATCACTTTTGCACAGGCGATAAAATTGGGATCTTCATGATTTGGATGATCCTTTTTCATCTTAAAGGGCATCATGGCATTATTCACAAATATGTACTGGTTTTCTGAAATATCCTGATCTGTCCCAAAGCCTTCGTAGTTATTTTCATTTTTGGCCGAGGCATAAATCCATCCTCTTTCCCTCCGGTTGAAAGGCCTTTCTTCACGGTTACTTGCTACAATGTACTGCCGCAATTCGGGCCCCACACTTTCCAGAAAATACCGCAGGTTCCCTACTACCGGAAAATTGTGCTTTATAATATGAGTTTTATTGAAGAAAATATCTTTTATGGCAACACCTGCAAGAAAAATTAAGATCCAGCCCCACCAGCTTATGGCGCCAAAAAAAGAAAGAAAACTATTCATTTTATCCCTGGTTTAAGTAATCTATTGCTAATTGCGACATCGCTTTAACCCCTAGTAATAATCCGCTTTCATCAATATAAAAATCAGGAGTATGATGTGGTGCCGCCTCGGTAGAATTTAAAGGTTTTCCGCCGAGGAAAAAATATAATCCGGGAACTTTTTCCTGAAAAAAGGAAAAATCTTCGCCTCCGGTGGTGGCTTTCACCAGTTGCACATTTTCACTGCCGGCGACTTTCTGCAGGCTTGGCAGCATTTCCTCGGTTAGTTCCGGGTCATTATAAGTAATAGAGGTGTTGTTTTGGATTTCTATTGTGGCTTTGGCGCCGTAGGCTTCGGCAAGAGCAGGAACCATTTCTTTCATCCTTCTTAAGATAAGTTCCTTGTTTTCGGGGTCTAATGTCCTTACGGTACCAATCATCTCGACTGTTTCAGGAATAATATTAAAGCGCACGCCGCCAGAAATTTTTCCTACAGTAATCACTGCTGCCGCATCGGTAAGCCTGGCTTCCCGGCTAATGATGGTTTGCAGCCCGTCTATAATTTTTGCTGAAATCATTATCGGGTCTGTCCCGGACCAGGGCTGCGATCCATGGGTTTGCTTCCCCTGTACATTAATCACAAAGCGTTCTACGGCGGCCATGATGCCTTCAGGTTTATAGGTAATGGTACCAACGGGAACTTCAGAATCTATATGAAGCCCAAAAATAGCGTCCACATCAGGATTCTTTAACACACCTTCTTTTATCATTAAGGCCGCGCCACCTTCTTCTCCCGGTGGCGGCCCTTCTTCCGCAGGCTGAAAGATAAATTTTACCGTCCCGTTAATTTCGTCTTTATGTTTGGAAAGCACCTCGGCCACTCCCATTAAAATCGCGGTGTGGGTATCATGGCCGCAGGCATGCATCACCCCGGTTTCGGAACCCAGGAATTCTGTAGTTACTTCAGATTTAAATGGGAGGTCATTTCTTTCGGTTACCGGCAAAGCATCAATATCGGCACGTAGAGCTACTGTTTTCCCTTCATTTTTGCCCTTCAGGATTCCTACCACCCCGGTTTTGCCAACGCCGGTTTCCACTTCCAGCCCCAGCCGGTTGAGGTGCGCCGCGATTTTTTCGGCGGTTTTAAATTCCCTGTTGGAAAGTTCTGGATGTTGATGGATGTTCCTTCGCCATTCAATAACTTTATCTTCAATGGCAGCAATGTCCTTACTTAAATTTGTTTGGGCATAAGAGGCAAATCCGGCCAAAAAGCAAACAAGAAAAAAAGAGAAGTATTGTTTCATATTTTAAGTTTAGATAAGGTTTTGGTTAGTTTCAAAGTAAAAAGCAAAAAACCCTTCTGCCCAAGATATTCAAAAAATGGATTAGATCATAATTCCGCCTTCCTGATTTGTTGGTAAGAAGCTCCGGCAGGTTTTTATAAACATGTTTTTTTGATTAAATTCACGCCCTAAAAGAGAAGGAAAATTTGGAATCTTATATAGCGGAATTAAACGATGCGCAGCGGGCTCCGGTGCTGCAAAAAGATGGTGCAATGATTGTAATTGCGGGGGCTGGTTCCGGCAAAACGCGGGTGCTTACCTACAGGATCGCTTACCTCATGAACCAGGGAGTGGATCCTTTTAATATTCTTGCGCTTACGTTTACCAACAAAGCGGCCCGTGAGATGAAGAACAGGATTTCAAAAATCGTGGGCAGCAGCGAAGCTAAAAACTTATGGATGGGAACTTTCCATTCTGTTTTTGCAAAAATCCTTCGTTTTGAAGCTGAAAAACTGGGTTATCCTTCCAATTTTACCATTTATGATACCCAGGATTCCCAAAGTGTTATCCGTGCGATTATTAAAGATATGCGGCTGGATAAGGATGTTTATAAATACAAGCAGGTTTATAACCGTATTTCTTCCTTCAAGAACAGCCTGATCACGGTAAAGGCATATTTCCAAAACCCGGAGTTACAGGAGGCCGATGCCATGTCTAAAAAACCCAGGATGGGTGAAATTTACCAGGCTTACGTGGAAAGATGTTTTAAGGCCGGCGCGATGGATTTTGATGATTTACTGCTGAAGACCAATGAACTTTTAAATCGTTTTCCTGAAGTATTGCATAAATATCAAAACCGCTTTAGGTATATCCTGGTAGATGAGTACCAGGATACCAACCATTCACAATATTTAATTGTAAAGGCGCTTTCGGATAAATTTCAGAATATCTGTGTGGTGGGGGACGATGCCCAGAGTATTTATGCCTTCCGCGGAGCGAACATTAACAACATCCTGAATTTTCAGAAAGATTATGACGATGTTCAGATGTACCGCCTGGAACAGAATTACCGTTCCACCAAAAACATTGTAAACGCCGCGAATTCGATAATTGATAAAAATAAAACCAAACTTGAAAAAGTGGTTTGGACAGATAATGATGAAGGTCCTAAAATTGTGGTCAACCGGCTGCTTACCGATGGGGAAGAAGGAAGGTTTGTAGCTAGTTCTATTTTTGAAACCAAGATGCAAAATCAGCTGCCCAATAGTGCTTTTGCTATTTTATACCGTACCAATGCCCAAAGTAGGGCAATGGAAGACGCATTGCGCAAAAAGGACATCCCTTACCGTATATACGGCGGCCTTTCTTTCTATCAGCGGAAGGAAATTAAAGATGTACTTTCTTACTTAAGGCTATTAACAAATCCTAAAGATGAAGAAGCGCTAAAAAGAGTGATCAATTATCCTGCAAGAGGGATTGGCCAAACCACCATGGACAGGCTGAGTATTGCCGGTAACCAATATGGGAAATCACTTTTTGAAGTTATTGAAAACCTGGATCATCTTGACCTTAAAATAAACAGCAGTACGCGAAATAAGCTTCAGAACTTTGTAAATATGATCAAAAGTTTCACCATTTTGAGCCAGAATGCTGATGCTTTTGTAGTGGCCGATACCGTGACAAAAAAGACAGGCCTTGTACAGGAATTAAAAAAGGACGGCACTCCCGAAGGGATTGCGAGAATTGAAAATATTGAAGAGCTGCTAAACGGGATCCGCGATTTTGTGGAAGGGCAAAAGGAACTGGCAGATGCCACAGGTTCTTTGGCAGAATTTCTTGAAGATGTGGCCCTGGCAACAGATATGGATAAGGATACTTCAGATGAAGACCGGGTGGCTTTAATGACTATTCACCTGGCAAAGGGACTGGAATTTCCCTATGTCTATATTGTAGGTTTGGAAGAAGATTTATTTCCTTCAGCAATGAGCATGAATACCCGAAGCGAACTGGAAGAAGAGCGCCGGCTTTTTTATGTTGCTCTTACACGAGCTGAAACCCAGGCATATCTCACCTACACCCAATCCCGCTATCGTTGGGGAAAACTGGTAGATGCGGAGCCCAGCCGCTTTATAGAAGAAATAGATGATAAGTTCCTGGATTATATGATCCCGCAGGACGATTATAAGTACAAACCACTTATAGATACCGATATTTTTGGGGAAGTTGACAAAAGTAAATTTAGGCAAACCAAGCCAAAAAATGGTACGCCGCCGCCTGCCCACAAACCTACCGAGCAACAACTTAGGAAGTTGAGAAAATTAAAACCTGCTTCGCCGGAACCGGTAAAAGCAACAAAATCTGTAGACCTTTCCGCAGGAAATGAAGTGGAGCATATGCGCTTTGGAAAAGGAAAGGTGTTGAAGATTGAAGGCGCTGGCCAGGACCAAAAGGCAGAAATTGATTTTGAGAACGGAGGGATTAAAAAATTACTCCTGAGGTTTGCCAAATTAAAGGTGCTCTCCTGAGTTTTTTTTGAGTTAAACTTCTGTTATAGAGCATCTTTATCTATATGTTTATTTTTATATTCAAAATAAAAAAATGGTAAAGGAAGGCACAAAAGTGAAGTGGAACTGGGGAAATGGTCAGGGTACAGGTACTGTAAAATCTGTATTTGCCAAAACTGTCACCAGGAAAATTGAAGGTAACGAAGTAACACGCCACGGAAAAGAGGATAATAAAGCCTTATATATAGAACAGGAAGATGGAGATCATGTGCTGAAACTTGAAAGTGAGGTGGAAAAGGCTTAATTCTAATAATTAATACTATAGCACCCTGTTCAGATTTTTAAATTAAAAATATATGGCTGAATTAATAAAAATTTACGAAGAAAACCCGGAACAGAATAAAATTAAAAAGGTTGTGGATACCTTAAGGAACGGGGGATTGGTGATATATCCAACCGATACGGTTTATGGGCTGGGTTGTGACATAACAAACACCGCGGCTCTGGAAAAAATTGCCCAGATAAAAGGGATAAAGCTGGAAAAAGCGAATTTCTCATTTATCTGTGAAGATTTAAGTAACCTTTCAGACTATGTAAAACAAATAGATACCGCTACTTTCAAGATATTAAAACGTTGTTTGCCCGGCCCATATACTTTTGTTTTACCGGGAAATAATAATTTGCCAAATGTTTTTAAGAAAAAGAAAACCGTAGGAATAAGGGTGCCCGATAATACAATTTGTAAAGCTCTTGTAGCTGGCCTTGGTAATCCTATAGTATCCACCTCTATTAAAGACGATGATGAAGTGCTGGAGTATACCACAGATCCCGAATTAATAAAAGAAAAATGGGACCATCTGGTAGATATTGTAATAGATGGTGGGTATGGAGATAATATTCCTTCATCAGTTATAGATCTTACAACAGCTAGTCCTGAAGTAATAAGAGAGGGAAAAGGTAGTGTGGAAATTATGTAGATTTTGGACTAAACTGTTTTGTTATTGACAAGCTTAAAATAAAAAGCCTCCCGTAAACAGGAGGCTTTTTTAGTAAGCATATAATATGATCTTGTTAGTCTACAATGCTTCCAACTACAGAAACAAAAGCTTCATGAACTTCCTGTTGTGTAAGGATGTGTCCCTGCTTTTGAGCGCTGTCTGCAAGCTCGTATCCTAAACGGGCAGCTTCCATTCTTTGAAGTGGAGTACCGTGGTGTCCACTGCTTGTAAATCCGCAATCTCCAATCTGGAAATAAAGATCAAAAAACTCTTCAACTCTTTTCCAGTTATAGGTAGCACCTCTTTTATGTGTCATAAAATAAGCAGCCATGAAGTCGGCTTCAAGTTCAGTATACCTTGTTGCTGCAGCAGGATCTGGTGCGGCACCATTAGGATACCATTGACTTCTGTTTAAAAATTGTACTTCATGAGCCCATTCGTGAGAAAGGATACCCGTCCAAACAATTCCTTCGTCGATACCTGTTTCTGCCAACCATGTTGGTAAACCATCACCAATAACAATGGTACGGTTTGTAGATGCAAATCCATCTGTGGCAAAATATGGATTTTCCGGTAAGTTTGGAGAAGCCTCATTTAAAGATATAAGATAATCTGCCTCTTCATAAGCCTGTTCTGTGGTTAAAGGAACAAATACGCCATTAACTCTGTAACCAAAGAAAGTTTCAAAAACTTCAGCAATTTTATCCCTGTCGTTTAAGGTGGCAGTATGCTGGCCATTAACCTGAATTTCTACCGGCATATCCCAGAATTTTTCTAGCTCACGCTGTCTTTTAATCATCAGTTTGGTGTAATCGCCATCTTCACCAAAATACTGATCGCCATCGGCAAGGTAATAGCTGTAGTAATAATTAAGATCTGAATAGATTCCGTTGTTGGCTAAAGCTATTGGATCTTTTATAATGGCGTTAATGTATTTATTCTGAACCGTGGTAAGCTCTGTAGTTCCACACTCTGAAGGTGCTACGGCATTACGAAATAAAACTCCCAGATTCTCACTTGTTTCAACAGCTGCAGCTTTGGTATCCTGAGGCCTAAGCTCTGGAAAACCTTTTTTATTATTCACCGATTGGGTTGACGGGGTGTTCCCTACTTCTTCCATAGTGTCTTTCTCACAGGAAACTGTTGCCACTCCAAGGGATAAGGCTAACAAAGCAACTTTTAATTTAGTACTTTTCATTTAATATGTTTTTGTGGTTAAAAATTTCAGAGCCAAATATAGAAGATGATTCGTAGGAAAGGGAAGAAAGATTGTTAAAAATATTAACCTTTTTGAAAAACGTTTAAATAATTTTGATCTGGATCAAATTTTTGATGAATATTCTTCAATAATAAACCCCGCACATTGGCGGGGTTGTCCATTCTTTTTGGCGTGTAGGCAAGTATTAATCCTGATTTTCTGTAGCCTGGTTGGCTTCTTTCATGCCTTCTTCAATCATTCCGTAGAATTGATCAAGTTTTGGAAGTACAACAATACGTGTTCTCCTATTTTTTGCTCGACCATCAGCAGATTCGTTAGCAGCTACAGGAATGTATTCACTTCTCCCTGCTGCAGTCATTCGCTTAGGGTCTACTCCAAATTCATCCTGAAGCACTCTTACTACAGAAGTAGCTCTTTTTACACTAAGATCCCAGTTATCCTCAAGACAATTGGTGTTAATTGGATTGTCATCGGTATGGCCTTCAACCATAAAATCGATATCTGGTTTGTTTTTTACCACGGTGGCAACTTTCCCTAAAACTTCTTTAGCTCTGTTAGTGATGTTATAGCGACCACTTTCAAATAATAATTTATCTGAAATAGATACGTAAACCACTCCTTTTTCAACATTCACTTCAATATCCTCATCATTAAGGTTACCTAAAGCACCTTTAAGGCTGGTTACCAAGGCAAGGGTTACAGAATCTTTTTTGTTAATAGCATCACGCATGGTTTTAATAGCCATGTCTTTTTCTTTGATGCTCTCCAGGGAACGTTCAAGGTTCTCAGCCTCTTTTTTAGATAAGGTGGCAAGATCCCCTACGTTATTTAGTAATGCAGCATTGGTATTGTTTAAGGTGGTAATCTGCCTGTTAAGATTTTCTTTATCATCCAGACAAGAGTTTAACTTTACGGTTGCTGTGTTTAACTGGTCCTGGGTCTCTTGTTGCTTGGCTTCCAATTCAGCGTATTTTTTCTGGGAAACGCATGAAGAGAGCACAATAGCGGCAGTTGCCGACAAAAGCATGATTTTTCTCATAATTTGATAATATTATTAATGTTAGATGATGCCAAAAGTATCAAAAAAAAGCTAAGCTAAAAAGCAGATTTAACAATTCTTTGGGCTTAATTTTTTAAATCTGTAAATTTTCTTTTACCTGCTATAAAATAGGAAGATACGATTGAATTAATTCTAAAATATTCTTTCTTGTGAGCAATATTTTTACGCTTGTTTCTTATTGCTGAAAAATGGCTGTAGAAAGACAGGTGTGCCCTGAAAATTGCAAAAAAATGACTGAATTTTCCCTGCGCCAGAAACCTAAAAGCAGCCAGTCCATCCAGGACCATTCTCATCAGTAAAATCGGGATTAACTGCGAAGAAGGCAAATTTTTAAGCAGCAGGTAAAGATTGTTCCTGAAGTTAAAATACGTTTTCCTGGGATTTATGTTGCTTAAAGTGGCTCCACCAACATGATAAATTGAGGAATTCCCGGCAAATTTTATACGGTATCCCAGGTTATTAAGCCTCCAGCAAAGGTCTATCTCCTCCTGGTGTGCAAAAAAATCTTCATCAAAACCTCCCGCTTTTTTAAAAACTTGGTTTTTAATGGCGAAACATGCGCCGCTGGCCCAAAAAATATTTGCCACATTGTTGTACTGCCCGTGATCTTCTTCAAGCGTTTCAAATATCCTTCCGCGGCAAAAGGCGTAGCCGTACTTATCCAGGTATCCTCCTGCAGCACCGGCATATTCAAAATAGTTCTTACGGTTATAGTCTAAAATTTTTGGCTGGACCGCAGCAACATTATTTTCATTTTCAAAAATTTCCAGGATTGGCCGCAGCCAGCCAGGGGTGACTTCTGCATCGCTGTTCAGGAGAATTAAAATTTCTTCTTCCAAATCCTTCAGCGCTTCATTATAGCCTCTGGCATAGCCGCCGTTTTCTCTGTTCTGTATGATCTTTACTTCCGGGAATTTCTGCTTAACAACATCTACAGAACCATCTGTAGAAGCGTTATCTGCCACATAAACATTAGCTTCTGGAGATAAAGATACAACCGAAGGGAGGAATTTTTCCAGAAGCGTCCTCCCGTTCCAGTTTAAAATTACTACAGCTGTGGTCATGGTTGTTTCTAGATTGTCTTTGTTATGTGTTGTCTCTCCTCTTTCCTCTCTCCTCTTTTTTCTAAGGTCTAAAGTCTACCGTCTATAGTCTATTGTTATAAGCGGGAATTTCGGGCAGGAATTTATATTTTTCATTCTGGTAATCCATCTGGCAAAAATAGTGTACAATGCCATTGGTAACCATTAAATAATTTGCGTTAAGGCTCATGTTGTACCTGGCGATCTGGTCAAAAGTGTCTTGTGTGATACTGATTTTTGGGGCTTTGCATTCTACAACAAGATTTATACTGCCGTTGTTGTTAAAAACTACAATATCGTAACGTTTGGTTAGATCGCCAATTTTTAGTTGTTTTTCAACATTAATAAAGCTTTCCGGATATTTTTTTTCTTCTGAAAGGAACCTTACACAATTTTGTCTTACCCATTCTTCCGGAGTAAGGATCACGAACTTTTTCCGCAGTTTGTCAAAAACAGCTGTTTTATTTTGACTATTTTTGAACCGAAATTTATAATGCGGGAAATTGAGTGCTTGCATGCGCCAAAAATAAGAAAGAATAAAAAATTCAGCCTGAAAAAATAGAGATTTCAGCGTGGAATGAAAGTTTGGTAACCTGATGGAAGAAGCAAGACAAATTGTAAATAATATAAAAAACGGTAAAATAGATCCCATTTATTTTCTGATGGGTGAGGAGCCTTATTACATAGATAAAATTGCCGATTTTATTGCTGATAATGTATTAAAAGAAGAAGAAAAGGGTTTTAACCAAATGACCCTGTACGGGCGGGATGTTTCTATAGACGATATTATAAGCAACGCTAAAAGATATCCCATGATGGCCGAGCGCCAGGTGATCATTGTAAAAGAAGCGCAGGACCTTTCCCGAACTATTGAGAACCTGGTTGATTATGCTGAAAAACCGCAGCACACCACCACGCTGGTAATGTGCTACAAGTATAAAAAAATTGATAAGCGAAAAAAATTATACAAAGCCGTAAAAAAGTCGGGGGTGATTTTCGAGAGCAAACGGCTTTATGAAAATCAGGTCGCCGGATGGATTCAGGACACCTTAAAATCCAGAGAGTACAGTATTTCTCCAAAAGCGGCGCAAATGCTGGTGGAATTTCTGGGAATAGATTTGGGTAAAATAGATAATGAACTTCAGAAGTTACAGCTTATTTCACCTAAAGGAACACTAATTACTCCGGAATTAATAGAAGAAAATATAGGAATTAGCAAAGATTTCAACAACTTTGAATTACGAAAGGCAATTGGAATGAAGGACTCGCTTAAGGCGCACCGCATTGTTAATTACTTTGCTCAGAATCCAAGGGATAATCCAATTGTAGTAACCATTTCGTTGTTGTTCTCCTATTTTTCTCAATTGCTTCAGTATCACGGACTTCCCGATAAGTCCAAAGCCAACGTGGCAAAACAGTTAAAAGTAAGTCCTTATTTTGTAAGTGATTATGTTACCGGCGCCAAAAATTATCCCATGAAAAAAGTAAGTGCGGTCATAGCCATGTTGCATGAAACCGATGTGAAAAGCAAAGGAGTTGGAGCAGTAAATATTTCGCAGGGAGATTTGCTCAAAGAATTACTAGTAAAAATAATGCATTAATCAATGAAAAAAATTAAATCATGGATTAGTGCCGCGAGATTAAGAACCCTGCCCTTATCACTTTCAGGAATTTTAGCAGGTACTGCCATAGCCGTGGAAAAAGGTTTTTTTGATATTGGTGTTTTTTGTCTTGCCCTGGGAACCACTTTAGGTTTACAGGTTTTATCCAATTTTGCCAACGATTATGGAGATGGCGTTAAAGGAACCGATAATGAAGATAGGGTAGGGCCAATGCGGGCGCTGCAGAGTGGAATTATAAGTCAGAAGGAGATGCTTAGGGCCATTGTAGTCACCACAATACTCACCTTAATTCTTGCCCTGCTGCTTATATATGCTGCTTTTGGAACTGAAAATTTTGTTTTCGCGATTGTTTTTTTTCTGTTAGGATTAGGAGCCATCGCGGCGGCTATAAAGTACACTGTGGGAACTTCGGCGTATGGATATCGCGGACTTGGTGATGTGTTCGTATTTATATTTTTCGGCCTGGTAGCGGTTTACGGTTCCTATTTTCTTTATGCCCATATTTGGGAGTGGAAAGTAATCTTTCCTGCCGCGGCTTTCGGTTTCCTGAGTGCCGGAGTTTTAAACCTGAACAATATGCGGGACAGGGTTTCCGACGAAAAGTCCGGAAAAAATACCCTGGTTGTAAAACTAGGCGGAGCCAGGGCAAAAATCTATCACTATTCCCTTATTTTTTCAGCATTTGTTTGTCTTTCTCTTTACACCGTTTTTTCTTTTAAAGATTTTATGGACCTGTTATATCTGCTGGCATTTATTCCGCTAATCTTCCACATAAAAAGAGTCTATGGGAATACAGCTCCTATGATGCTTGATCCGGAACTTAAAATTTTATCACTCTCTACCTTTGCAGCCGCGGTTCTCTTCGGAATAGGACAAATATGGTAAAAGCGCCAAGTTTAACAAAATTATATATTTTGCCAATCGGTGCATCTTTCTCCTAATCCTTATTTTTAGGAGTAAACCTTAAAAATACAGTTATGAAAATTACTTTTTATGGACAAAATGCCCTTGGGCTTAAGATAGGAGATGTAGATGTTCTTGTAGATCCTTTTATTTCAGGAAACGAACTGGCTAAAGATAAAATTGATATTAAAGATTTGAAGGCAGACTTTATCCTCCTTACCCATGCACACCAGGATCATACCCTGGATGCTGAAGAAATCGCTAAAAATACAGGTGCAGTAATTGTAGCCAATTTTGAAATTGCCAATCATTATGAAGAAAAAGGCATAGAAGTTCACCCGATGAATCACGGCGGAAGCTGGGATTTTGAATTTGGAAATGTGAAGTATGTAAATGCCATCCACACCAGTTCCTTCCCTGATGGTTCATACGGCGGCCAGCCAGGAGGATTTGTGATAGAAAGTGAACATAAAAATATTTATATTGCCGGCGATACCGCATTAACCATGGATATGAAACTCATTCCTATGACCACTAAATTGGATCTTGCCGTACTGCCAATAGGAGATAATTTCACCATGGGAGTGGAAGATGCTATAGTGGCCAGTGATTTTGTGGAATGCGAGAAGGTTCTGGGCTGCCACTACGATACTTTTGGTTACATTGAGATTGATCATGAGGAAGACAAGAAGAAATTCTACGAAAAAGGGAAGGATTTAATGCTGCTGGAAATTGGAGAAAGTATAGAGCTATGATTTGTATTTAGAATGTTGGATGATTAGAATCGCTAGATTAGTAGGTATCTTATAAATATGCACAGGTTCTAAGAGCTGGAAATATGGAAAAAGAGCCGAAGCTTTTGTAAAGATATATATAAGGTTACCGAAGATTTTCCTGAAGGAGAAAAATTTGGGCTCGTAAATCAGCTAAGAAGGGCTAGTGTTTCTATACCTTCAAATATTGCAGAAGGTGCTTCAAGGGATTCGGCTAAAGATTTTAGCAGATTTTTACAAATAGCGATTGGTTCATGTTATGAGATAGAGACGCAGATGTTAATTGCCAATGATTTAGGTTTTCTAAGTAAAGAGCATCTTTTAGATTTGCGATCGAAATTAGAAGCAATTATTAAAATGACTTGAAAATTTAGGTCTACCTTGAATTAAATCCTTTTAAATTTTCAAAAATCAAAAATCAAAAATCAAAAATCAAAAATCCAAAAATCCAATTATCGAATAGTCGAAAATGAAAGCTTCCTATAAGCAATACACCCTAACCTTTAAACGCCCCAGTGGAACTTCACGGGGCGTTCTTACTACAAAAGAAACCTGGTTCCTTATAATTTCCGAAGAAGATAAAAAGGGAATAGGAGAATGCGGCCTCCTGCGGGGTTTAAGTATAGATGACCGGCCGGATTATGAGGAAAAGCTGAAATGGGTTTGTGCAAACATCCATATTGGAGAAGAAAAACTCCTGCAACAGTTACAGGAGTTTCCCAGCATACAATTTGGTGTGGAGATGGCTTTCAGGTCTTTTCATGCTTCAAATCCCTTTGAACTTTACCCTTCAGAATTTACAACGGGAGAAAGTGCCATCCCCATTAACGGCCTTATATGGATGGGTGAGAAAAGTTTCATGAAATCCCAAATTGAAGAAAAAATTAAAGCAGGTTTTCATTGTATAAAATTAAAGATAGGCGCGATTGATTTTGAAGCTGAACTTGATCTTCTAAAATATATTCGCCGCCAGTTTTCTTCAGCAGAAATTGAATTACGGGTAGATGCGAATGGTGCATTTGCTCCGGCTGAAGCCCTGGAAAAACTAAAAAAACTGAGTGACTTTGAAATTCATAGCATAGAACAGCCTGTGAAACAGGGCCAACCTCAGGAAATGGCAAATCTTTGTGCCAGGACTCCATTGCCAATTGCTTTAGATGAAGAATTGATAGGCGTTTTTGATGTAACAAAAAGGCGTAACCTGATACAAACTATACAGCCACAGTACGTGATCTTTAAGCCCAGCTTAATTGGTGGCTTTAGAGGAACTCAGGAATGGCTTGAACTCGCGGAGCAAAATGATACCGGCTGGTGGATTACGAGTGCTTTGGAAAGCAATGTAGGTTTAAATGCAATTTCGCAGTGGACGTTTACAAAAAAGAACGAAATGCCTCAGGGGCTTGGCACCGGAAGCCTTTACACCAACAATTTTGATTCTCCGCTGGAGGTCGAAAACGGGAAAATAAAATACAACCCGGGGAAATCCTGGAACGTTAATCTTATTTAAAAGTATGTTTATAGCTCAGGCTTCTAAGTATTCTCAGTCTTTTTGGAAATATCTGGTAATTCCTATTCTTTTCTTCGGGCTCATGGCCCTCAATTATCTTGCGGTTGCATTTTTTGAAATTGATGTGAACCAGTTTATGCAGGAAGAAATAGCCCGCAAAGGAGCAAACCGTGTTTTGGCAGAAAATTTAAGTGCTTTTGTCCTCTTTCTTGGCGCACTTCTCTTTTGGGTGAAATATGTTCACCGGCAGCCTGTTAAAGCTTTAACCACCTCGCGAAAAAAAGTGGATTGGGGCAGGTTCGCTTTTGCCTTTATACTTGTAGCGGTGGTTAACACTGTGCTTATAGTTATTGATTACTACAGCAATCCCGGGGATTACCTCTTTAATTTTAAGCTGGAACCCTTTCTGTACCTTGTAGTTATTTCAGTTTTGTTAATCCCTTTACAAACGAGTTTTGAGGAATATTTTTTCCGTGGATATCTTATGCAGGGCTTGGGTTTACTCGCTAAGAACCGTTGGGTGCCGCTTATTGTTACTTCAGTTATTTTTGGAGGGCTGCATTATTTTAACCCCGAAGTTACCAAACTTGGTAATATTATCATGCTCTATTATATAGGCACAGGATTTATGCTGGGCATTATTACCCTTATGGATGAAGGGCTGGAACTGGCATTGGGCTTTCATGCGGCCAATAATCTTGTAACAGCTTTACTGGTTACTGCAGACTGGACAGCGTTCCAGACCGATTCTATTCTAAAGGACGTATCTGAACCTTCGGCAGGATGGGATGTTCTTGCCCCTCTTTTTATTATCTATCCTCTTTTCTTGTTTATCCTTGCAAAAAAATATGGCTGGAAAGACTGGAAAAATAAATTATTCGGAAAAATCGTACCATTAAATCCTTAAAATTTTCTAAAAAATCTTAAAATTATCCGGGCTATTTGTTAACTTCCGGCATAGAAAGAATTCCTTTTAGGTTTGGGCTATGATGGATAAATACAGGATACCGGAAACTCACCCCGATTTCAGGCTGAACAAGAAACATTTTTCCAACGCCGAACTCCGGCAGGTAGCCTATAGCTTTATAAAAGAAGGAGAAGCTTTTGAAGAAAAGTTAGGAACATTTTTGCTGGAATGGTTAAAACCTTCCTCTTTTATAACCAGTAAAACCTCGGGCTCTACAGGGAAACCTAAAGAAATAGAACTTAAAAAAGAGCACATGGTAAATTCTGCCCTGGCTACTTCAAAATTTTTCGGCCTTCCGGAGAAAACAACGGCCCTGCTTTGCCTTCCTGCAACTTATATCGCTGGTAAAATGATGCTGGTGCGGGCAATGGTCCTTGGCTGGCAACTTGATATTATCCCTCCTTCATCTAATCCTCTTGACCAGGTTTTTAAGCGTTATGATTTTTGCGCAATGACGCCTTTTCAGCTGGATAATTCGGTGGGACGGCTTCATCTAATTAAAAAACTCATCGTGGGTGGGGGAGCAGTTTCCTTTAGGATTAAAGACATGGTAAGGGATCTTGAAACCAAGGTTTATGAAACTTATGGTATGACAGAAACTGTTACTCATATCGCTGCCCGCAGGCTCAATCCTGTTAAAAGAAAAGATGAGGAAAGGACGTTTAAAGTATTGCCCAATATCAATATTTCTAAAGACAGCCGGGGCTGCCTGGTAATTAAGGCTCCCAAACTTTCAGATGACGTAGTGGTGACCAATGATATTGTGGATATTCTTACTTACAAAAAATTTCAGTGGAAGGGAAGGATCGATAATGTGATAAATACCGGCGGAATTAAAATTTATCCTGAAGAGGTTGAAAAGAAGATTAGTCCGGTGGTCCATCAGCGGTTTTTCATCACTTCTCTTCCCGATGATTCCCTGGGAGATAGACTGGTACTCTTCGTGGAAAATGATTTTTCTGAAGAGTTGCTGGATTCTTTAACGCAGAGCATAAAAGAATTGGATTCTCTCAGTAAATACGAAATTCCGAAGAAAATTTATCTTATCGAGAAATTTGAGGAAACTTCTTCAGGCAAAATCCACCGGGAAAATACGGTAAAAAGCAGAGTTGGATAAATTGATTTCCAAATCTGCTTATTCTTTGTAACTCTAAACTTATTCTACAAAAGAAGAATTAATATAAAATTCCAGGTCATTTACCTTAATATCTTCTTTGCTTAAAGGCTGCTGGAATTTTTGCCAGTTTTCGGTGGGCGTTAACCTTTTTTCCTTTCCTTTAATAAAAACATCTACCGGCATTTCAAAATTCTGCACATCTGCATCCCAGCGGTAGGAAATCGTATTTCCTTCTTTTTTAAATTGAAGCTCGGGAAGGTGACTATTCCTTAAATACTGGTCGAATACCGGCTGAAGATTGGTGGCAACAGGTTCATTGAAAAAATCTTCTGCCTGTTGTGTGGTAATGGTTTGATGCCTGAATTCTTTGGTATAGGCCCTAAGAGTGCTCCACCAAAGCTCGTCATTTTTATAAATACTGCGAAGGGTATTCAAAAGATTGGCTCCTTTGGCATACATATCTCCTGAACCTTCGGAATTCACTCCGTAATCGCCAATTATCGGACTTTGATTCCCGATATTTCTTCTAAGGCCTTTTAGGTATTTTAAAGCGGCTTCCTTGCCCTCCTGGCATTCCACATAAATACCTTCAGTATAGGTGGTAAAACCTTCATGAATCCACATATCGGCAATATCTTTTGAAGTGATGCTGTTGCCGTACCATTCATGACCTGATTCATGGATGATAATATAGTCCCAGGTAAGGCCTAGCCCGGTGCCGGAAAGGTCATTTCCCAGGTAACCTTTCATATATTTATTGCCATAAGCCACTGCACTTTGGTGTTCCATTCCCAAATACGGGGTTTCAACAAGTTTGTATCCGTCTTCAGGAAAAGGGTAAGGCCCCATTTTTTCATAAAAACAGGCCATCATCGGCTGTACTTCCTCAAACTGTTTTTTTGCTTTTTCCAGATTGTACTCGAGCACATAGTAATCCAGGTCCAGATCTTTAAAGGTGTCATGAAAATGGGCATATTTTCCAACATTCAGAATAACATCATAATTGTTAATTGAGTTGGAAACCTTCCATTTCCAGCGCGTATAACCGTCTTTTAAATCTTTGCTGCCTAATAACCTGCCGTTGGAGACATTGGTAAGGCCGGTGGGAACTTCAATTTCACTCAATACTTCTTCCGGCTCGTCACTTTGGTGATCCTTATTGGGGTACCACAAACTGGCACCGGTTCCCTGTACCGCCACAGAAACCCATGGGTTTCCTTTTTCATCCTGGGTCCATATAAAGCCGCCATCCCATGGCGGGCGTTTGGCTACCACCGGGTTACCGGAATAATAAAACCGGATAGAATCTTTTTTTCCTTTCCTCAGGGGCTTGTCAAAATTGATGAAAACCGCGTTGTATTTCCGGTTATACTTCAGCTTTGTGCCCTTATGAACAATAGAATCTACTTTCATATTTTCAAAAAGGTCTACCTGCATTACCGGCAACTTTTCTTCAGTTCTGAAGGTAATGGTATTGGAACCTGAAATAAATTTTTCATCAGGCACCACTCTTAGCTGAAGATGATATTTTAAAGCATCATAATTTCTTTCCGGCCTCAGCGAGCCTCTTAACGTATCCGCTTCTGTATATTTTCCTTCTTTATCGCTTAGTACCTGGGAAAAAGTATTAAGGCTGAAAAATAGTAGACTGAGAAAAAAAACAACTCTCATATTTTTAAATTTTGTTAAAATGATTACTGTGCCCGGGCATAATAAATTACTTATTTCTTTTCCATTTCTCTGGAGAATCTGAAGTGTTGAAAACTCCACGGATAATAATTAAATTTTCTTTTTCAGAAATGGTGAAATGGATCATATAAGGGAATTTTTTTATTGGAAGGCAACGTACCTTGTCATACCGAATTTGATAATATGGATTAATTTTTAAGCTATTAAAAGCAGTTCTTACTTCTACATAAAATAGAGGTCCCAGCCCTTGTTGTTGCTTATTGTACCAGTTAATTCCTTCCTGAATATCATTTGTAACCTCAGGTTCTAGTTTGATGAGGAATTCATTCATTAAATCTGAAATTATCCTGCTCGTTCTCCCAATTCAAAAGGCGCTCTGGATTCTGGCCGGATTGTGCCATTCTTTTTCTCACTATAGATTTGTGCTCTTCGGAAGGAGCTATGCTGTCCCTGGAAATTTCAAAGCCTAACTGCTCCACTAGTTCCAAGAAAAAACTTAGCTTTTTATCCGGAATTTTAAGTGTTATTTCTCTCATTTTAAACAGTATTAAAGTCGGTACTTTTAAAGAATAAAGATATTAATTTGATGATTATTTCCTGAAATTAAGTTTGAATTACCCCCATGTTAAAATCTTTCTCAATTGGAGCATGGTTGGCGGCTTCTATTCCCATTGAAATCCATTTACGGGTTTCCAGCGGATTTATAACCGCGTCTGTCCACAGCCGGGCAGCGGCGTAATAAGCCGAAGTTTGCTCATCATATTTTGCCTTCAGTTTTTCAAAAACTTCCTTTTCTTTTTCTTCATCTACTTTTTCTCCCTTTTTAGCCATTGCGGCGGTTTCTATTTGGGCCAGTACCTTTGCCGCCTGGGTGCCGCCCATAACAGCAAGTTCTGCGCTAGGCCAGGCGAAAATAAGGCGAGGGTCGTAAGCTTTACCGCACATGGCATAATTTCCAGCGCCGTAGGAATTGCCAATAATAACGGTGAATTTTGGAACTACAGAATTGCTTACCGCATTCACCATTTTGGCACCATCTTTAATAATCCCGCCGTGCTCGCTTTTGCTTCCCACCATAAATCCGGTCACGTCCTGGAGAAAAACCAGCGGAATTTTCTTCTGGTTGCAATTTGCAATAAAACGGGTTGCCTTATCTGCAGAGTCTGAATAGATCACGCCGCCAAACTGCATCTCGCCTTTTTTGGTCTTTACAATTTTACGTTGATTGGCCACTATTCCTACGGCCCAGCCATCAATACGGGCATAACCGGTAATAATGGTTTGTCCATACCCTGCTTTATATTCTTCAAATTCAGAATTGTCCACCAGGCGCTTGATAATTTCCATAGCGTCATACTGGTCGCTTCTCTTTTTAGGCAAAATTCCGAAGATTTCATTTTCATCTTCTTTGGGTTTAGCCGCTTTTTTTCGGTTAAAACCGGCTTTTTCAAACTCGCCGATCTTATCCATAATATTCTGAATTTTTTCCAGGGCATCAGCGTCATTTTTAGCTTTATAATCTGTAACGCCACTAATTTCAGTATGAGTGGTTGCCCCACCAAGAGTTTCGTTATCTATGGTTTCGCCAATCGCTGCTTTTACCAGGTAACTTCCTGCGAGAAAAATGCTGCCTGTTTTTTCAACAATAAGGGCTTCATCACTCATAATGGGCAAATACGCGCCGCCGGCTACACAACTGCCCATAACAGCAGCAATCTGGGTAATTCCCATGCTGCTCATTACCGCGTTATTTCTAAATATCCTTCCAAAATGCTCTTTATCGGGAAAAATCTCATCCTGCATAGGAAGAAAAACTCCCGCACTATCCACCAGGTAAATAATGGGCAACCGGTTTTCTATGGCAATTTCCTGGGCCCTCAAATTCTTCTTCCCGGTAATAGGAAACCATGCGCCTGCCTTAACCGTGGCATCATTAGCAACAACGATGCATTGTTTGCCGGAGACGTAGCCAATTTTCACAATAACCCCGCCACTTGGGCAGCCGCCGTGTTCCTTGTACATTCCTTCTCCTGCAAACGCTCCAATTTCAATACTCTCCCTGCCTTCATCCAATAGAAAATCAATTCTTTCGCGGGCAGTCATTTTGCCTTTTCCATGGTGTTTTTCAATTCTTTTCTCCCCGCCACCCTTCTTAACTGTTTTTAATTTATGGTTCAGGTCAGCAACCAGAAGTTTATTATGGTCTTCATTCTTATTGAAGTTGATACTCATCGTTTTCTTATCTTTTTTAGCCTTTTTGAAATGTTACCAAAAAATATTGGTATATTTTTAAGACACATTCAGGAAAAACTCCCTTAAATTGGTTTTTAGCTAAAATACAAAATCAAGTCTATTGTAAAATTGAAATGCAGAATTTAAATAGCTGCACATTGTTCTAAATTGAAATGCTATGGGAATGAACAAAAATACCATTTTCGGTTGGGCTTCATTCGTGCTGTTCATCATAGGGGCAGCAGTTATTTTACTGGGAGTATTAAAATACCTGGATTATGCTATAGGATTTTCAGTAGTAGGAATAGGATTTTTCGCAATTTCATGGGCTTTTAACGCACTAAAAGGCAGAGTTTAATATGGCTTCAGAAAAAGAGGTAAAAAAACAATTAATTAAGCATCTTCAGGGAGGAGAGGCATATTTGTCCCTGGGTAAATTCCTGGATGAAATTCCTTTTGAAGAAATAGGGAAGCGACCGCAATCCTTACCCTATTCCTTTTACGAGCTGTTTTACCATATCCATTATGCTCAAAAAGATATCATTGAATATTGCACTGCGGAAGAGTATAAAAGTGGAAACTGGCCAGATGATTACTGGCCTGAAAATCCTGCTCCCGAATCTGAAGAAGACTGGGAAGACCTGAAAGCCGATTACTTTGAATGCCGTAAGGATTTTGAGGATTTTATCCTTAATCCCAAAAATAAACTGATGGAACCAGTAAAAAATGGCGAAAACCATAGCCTGCTGAGGGAAATCATGCTGGTAATTGAACACACTTCCTATCACACCGGGCAGCTATTGGTTATTCTTAGATTATTAGGCTTACACAAAAGCTGATATTTCCTTACTCAATAATATTATCTGGCTTAAATTTAAGATATTTGCAATCACCCGGAGAAGGTGAAAAATACTCTTTAGGGAAAACTAACAGCAGAAAATTTTAAAAATATGGCAGATGATAAAAAGGTGATTTTCTCCATGTCCGGAGTCACCAAAACTTATAAAAATGCGAATACGCCGGTTATAAAGAATATCTACCTGAGCTTTTTCTATGGGGCCAAAATAGGGATCCTTGGATTAAATGGTTCAGGAAAATCAACCTTACTAAGGATTATTGCCGGGGAAGACAGCAATTATCAGGGAGATGTGGTTTTCTCTCCAGGTTACAGCATAGGGTACCTGGAACAGGAGCCAAAACTGGACGACGAAAAAACAGTTCTTGAAGTGGTAAAAGAAGGTGTTGGAGAAACTGTTGCGGTTCTGGACGAATACAATAAGATTAATGACATGTTTGGGCTGCCGGAAGTTTATGAAGATGCAGATAAAATGCAGAAGCTTATGGACAAGCAGGCAGAACTTCAGGATAAAATTGACGCCACCAATGCCTGGGAACTGGATACCAAACTGGAAATTGCAATGGACGCTTTGCGTACTCCCGATGCCGATAAGAAAATAGGAGTGCTTTCCGGAGGGGAAAGACGTCGGGTTGCCCTTTGCCGTTTGCTGTTACAGGAGCCTGATATTTTACTTCTGGATGAGCCAACCAACCACCTTGATGCCGAATCGGTACACTGGCTGGAACATCATTTGGCGCAATATAAAGGAACGGTGATCGCGGTTACGCACGACCGTTACTTCCTTGATAATGTTGCGGGCTGGATCCTGGAACTGGACAGGGGAGAAGGAATTCCATGGAAAGGGAATTATTCTTCCTGGCTCGATCAAAAATCTAAACGACTGGCCCAGGAACAGAAACAGGCAAGTAAGCGCCAGAAAACGCTGGAAAGAGAGTTGGAATGGGCCAGGATGAACCCAAAAGGTAGACAGGCGAAGCAAAAAGCGCGTCTAAATAATTATGATAAGCTGCTGAGCCAGGATCAGAAACAGGTGGATGAAAAGCTTGAAATTTACATTCCAAATGGCCCTCGTCTGGGAACAAATGTGATCGAGGCCAAGGGGGTAAGCAAGGCCTTTGGTGATAAACTGCTTTATGAAGATCTTAATTTTAAACTTCCACAAGCAGGAATTGTTGGTGTTATTGGCCCTAACGGTGCCGGTAAGACTACTATTTTTAAGATGATTATGGGTGAAGAGCAGCCGGACAAAGGGAATTTTGAAGTAGGAGAGACCGCCAAGATTGCCTATGTAGATCAGAGCCATTCTGATATTGATCCTGAAAAAACCATCTGGCAAAACTTTAGCGATGAACAGGAACTGGTAATGATGGGCGGACGCCAGGTGAATTCCCGCGCATATATGAGCAGGTTTAACTTTAGCGGAAGTGAGCAAAATAAAAAAGTAAACATGCTTTCAGGAGGGGAGCGCAACAGGCTGCACCTGGCCATGACTTTAAAAGAAGAAGGTAACGTACTGCTTCTGGATGAGCCTTCCAACGACCTTGACGTAAACACCCTGCGTGCCCTGGAAGAAGGTTTGGAGAATTTTGCCGGCTGTGCGGTGGTTATTTCTCACGACCGCTGGTTCCTGGACAGAGTATGTACTCATATTCTCGCTTTTGAAGGCGATTCCCAGGTGTACTTCTTTGAAGGCGGATTCTCAGATTATGAAGAAAATAAGAAAAAACGGCTTGGCGGTGACGTAATGCCGAAGCGTATTAAATACAAGAAACTGGTAAGATAAATTTTATCAGGAAAAAGTAAAAAGGGAGTTGAGCGTGTGGTTCAACTCCCTTTTTTTAATTTTGTCTACAGTCTACAGTCTACAGTCTACAGTCTACAGTCTACAGTCTACAGTCTACAGTCTACAGTCTACAGTCTCATTTCTTTTCAGGCATTGGCCCACGAAGGTGAATAATAAGTCCGTTTAGAAAATTCCGCAGAAACTGGTCTCCACATTCTACATATTTGGGATGATTTTCATTTCTGAAAATTGCGCCAAGTTCACTTTTTGTGACTTTAAAATCAACGAGCGCGCAAATGTTTACAATATCCTCATCACGTAATTTATGAGCTACCCTTAATTTTTTAAAAATATCGTTATTTGTTAATGCCATAGCTACAAAGGTAATTGATACAGGAAGAATTATAGAAATAAATTCAGCTTTTCAGCCATATTATTGGCTTTTTCCACATCTCCTTCATTAGCAATAGCCTCTTTTGCATCTTTAAGTAAATTAGTGGCTTCTTTTTTAATTGTACGCGTATAATTATCATCTTTAGGCTCCTGCTTCAGCAAATAATGGAACATAAGGAGTAATTTTTGCACAAGGATAATATCATGTTTGCAATAGGTGCGGATAGAGGCCATAATATTATACAGCAGTTCTTCAAAAGTAACCACACTCATCTTAATGTAGAGTTTTTTATCTCTTCTAATTACGCTGCTATCCTTTTTTTGCATTCTTAGGGAGAGCAATTCTGTAAGATAATCTATCCCGTTAATTGCCGTTCCCGGGTCATTAATTCCTGGAGACATGGCTTTAACAATAATTTCAGTAATTTGTTTGAAAGCGAGAGTATAGTTATCTGATACTAGTTCTTCCCGGGAAAAATTAAAATTGGAAAGGATAATTTTCACAGTTTTCTCATCTAATCTTTTTTTAGATTTAAAAATGGGAATTCCCTTTAGCACAAAAATTCCTTTAACAGGTAGAATATGTAATAAAGTGTCTTCCTTTT
Organism: Autumnicola aciditolerans; assembly: GCF_041679265.1. Lineage (NCBI taxonomy): Bacteria > Pseudomonadati > Bacteroidota > Flavobacteriia > Flavobacteriales > Flavobacteriaceae > Autumnicola > Autumnicola aciditolerans. The sequence goes on along the minus strand of NZ_JBGFSM010000005.1, from coordinate 115,709 downwards.
CACAAATATTTACCAGATTGGTAAAAGATACATTCTGAAGATAACCACTGGTTTCGGTATGATACTCATGCCATTTTTCGGAAGTTTCAAAGTTCTCTACTACCTTTTCCTCGTCATCAACAAGTTCTTTAAGGGAAACTTCGGCCGTTTTAAATATACCTTGAAGGATATTGCTAATTTGAATGCTCTGGGAGATATGATGAATAAAGTAAATAAAAGCGTAAATGGAAATCACCGTAAAAATAATTCCTAGCAGCACAGAAAATCCCGGCACCTGGTACTTATTCCCTGTGGGCTGAATAGTAAATAATATAAAGATACAGTATAGAATAGTGAATAGATAGATTCCAAGAATCAGCTGGTGCTTTTTATCTGAAATCAAACCTGGGAGGAGCCGTGGACTATAATTATTGGAAGCCTGGCTAAGCAATAACATTACCATTGAAAAGCTAAATACCACTACAGAAATGAGCCCCGAAATAAATGAACTAAGAATGGTTTTGGCTGTATCACCATTATTTACTACAAGAATGGGCGCGTGATCCACCAAATACCTGGAAATACCCCTGTTCTCCATAAGCATCATGATAATTGCAAAAAGCACCCCGCAAAACGTAAGCAGCGTAGGATAGAAGGCGATCTTACTTTCAATAGTGTTAAAAAAGGATTTGGTTCTGTAGTAGAATTGCTTCATATAGTTTTATGATTTCCTAAATGTAGGCAAATATGCAACAGTTCCGGGAAATTTCTGGAACAAAAGACACTATAAGGAGTATTTAAATGTCATTGTGTCAGTTTTAATTCAAGTATTTTAGTCATATTGTCATAAAATTTAAAATGGAATTTAAATTGCTTTAAGGAATTTGAAAACAAAAAATAATAACTTAAAATATTTCATTATGAGTTTAATAAAAAGAAATGAGGCCAACTGGCTGCCATCGGTTTTTGACGATATGTTTAGAACCGATTGGTTAGGAGGAACTACTAATGTAAACAGTATTGGAACAAGCATTCCTGCGGTAAATATTCATGAAACAGATGATGCTTTTTCTGTTGAAGTAGCCGCTCCGGGAAAAAAGAAAGAAGATTTTAATATTGAGTTAGACAATGATGTCTTAACCATTTCTTCTGAAGAAAAGAAAGAAAATGAAACTTCTGATAACAACGGAAGGTTTACCAGAAAAGAATTTAGCTACAGCACCTTTAAAAGGTCCTTTAGTTTACCAGACTCTGTAGATAGCGGAAAAATTTCTGCCAGCTATAATGAGGGTGTGCTGCAAATTGCTTTACCAAAGCGGGAAGAAGCTAAAGTACAGGCTAAAAGATTGATAGAAATTTCCTAATAAGCTTCAAATTAACCGTCTTAAAAGGCATCCTTTTGCAAGGGTGCCTTTTTTAATTGGGATATTTAAGCAGCATTATCCAACGGTTTCCGGCACTCTGGATCTGGTAATTCTGGCCACCTTTTATAGTGGTAACCTGGGTATTGGTTGCAATATCCAGCAAGTTGTCACTTCCCTGAAAGATGAGGTTTTTTGCTGCTGTCGCTGGCCAGCCTACCAGTGTGATTACCCTGCCCTTATTTTCTGAAGCCTTTGGAATTATAAGTCCGCTAACCTGGTTGTTGATGCGTAAAGTCCCCACTTCCTCTCCAATAGGATAATCCCCAGTAATGGCCTCTGTAGAAACATAATTCACCGCTCCAGGATGTTTCCAGTTTACCTTACCAACTTTATCGGTTACAAGTACCTGATTTTCCAGCCCGCGGCTATCCGGCAATACATACTCTACATCTGGTGTAATACCAATGCCTAATCTTCCTGCAAAATATCCCGCGAAAACATTAGAATTGCTGTCGCCGTAAGCGACACTATAAATTCCGTAAATGTCACCTACACCCTGTACCGTCCCAATTTCTGAATAAAGACCGTAATTTTTACTTCTGGCCCCAAAGGTGCGGCCTACACGGTTAAAGATTCCATAGATGTCATTTGTTCCTGTATTTTGATACGTTTCGTTGAAGATGCCATAATGAATTCCCGTGCCTGTTCCTCCAACATTAGATTTAATGCCATATTTTGTCCCGTTGGTAGCGCTGCGGTTATCATTTACAATTCCATAAGTGGTAAGGTTATCTGTAGCCGAGTTATTATTATCAACTTCCACAGTTTTTTTGATGTTGAGGTCTTTGCCAGAGGGAATAGCGATTTGAAGTTTGGAAGAAATCTGGTCTGTTCCTATACCAATACCACCTTCGCGATACGCCGGATCTATGATATTATTGGGACTTATGGTTGTTCCCGGTTTATAAAAGTTTGAAGCAGCCGAATTGGCGGCCATTGCTTTCCAGCCGGAATCCAGAGCGGACCAGTAGTAAAATCCGGCAGTGAAATTTGGTAGGTCTTTGGAAAGAAAAACCAGCATTCCATTTTGGTCAACGCCGGGATTTGCTGCAGGAAACTTATCAATTCGTGGAATCAAGATTCCATCTATGGGTGCCGGATTTGCCTGGTCTGTAGCAAGTATGTCCAGCTGTGCCTTAGGATCTGTAGTGCCTATTCCTACCTGGGCAAAGATCAAAAATGGGGAAATAATAAAAAGAAATGTAACTAGAATTTTCATAAGTGATTGTTTTTGCAATCACTTTAGCGCATTATGGTTTTGGTGAAATGAATATAGGCTAATAAAATCATTTTAAATCATTTATTTTGAAAGTTTTAAGCTTCATCCTTAATTTTTCCCTGTAGCATCTTTATTTCATCCCTTAATCTTGCAGCTTCCATGAAATCCAGCTCTTTTGCGGCAGCTTCCATGGCCTTTCTTTTTTCACGAACAGCTTTCTCCAGCTGCCCCTTGCTGTAAAATTCGACTTCTTCCTCTGCCGCTTTTAAAGTCTGCGGGCGTTCGTAATCATATACATCTAGTTTTTGTTTTACCAGCGCACTATCCAGCTTTTTAGCCAGTGGAGTAGGGGTGATATTATTTTCCTCATTATAAGCAATCTGTTTTTGCCGGCGATACTCCGTTTCGTCTATGGTTTTCTGCATACTGTCTGTAATTTTATCAGCATATAAAATTGCCTTTCCATCTACGTGCCTTGCCGCTCTCCCTATAGTTTGGGTTAACGAGCGGTTGCTTCTAAGGAAGCCTTCTTTATCTGCATCTATAATAGCAACCAGTGAAACTTCCGGTAAATCCAGCCCTTCCCTTAGTAGATTTACGCCAATAAGCACATCAAATAAACCTTTTCTAAGGTCCTGCATGATTTCCACCCTTTCCAGCGTATCCACATCAGAATGGATGTACCTGCACCTAATGTCAATTCGGGTAAGGTATTTCGTGAGTTCTTCGGCCATTCTTTTAGTAAGGGTGGTCACCAGGATGCGTTCATCTTTTTCAATCCTTATCTGGATTTCTTCAATAAGATCATCTATCTGGTTCTGGCTGGGACGAACTTCAATAATAGGATCAAGTAAACCCGTAGGCCTAATCACCTGCTCCACGTAAATCCCTTCGCTATGCTGAAGCTCGTAATCTGCAGGAGTCGCGCTTACGTAGATCACCTGGTTTTGAAGGGCTTCAAATTCTTCAAATTTCAGCGGGCGGTTATCCATTGCCGCAGGCAGCCGGAAGCCGTAATCCACCAGCGTTTCTTTACGGGAACGGTCACCGCCATACATGGCGTGTACCTGAGGAATGGTAACGTGGCTTTCATCTACCACCATAAGATAATCATCCGGAAAGTAATCCAGCAGGCAGAAAGGGCGGGTGCCGGGTTGCCGGCCGTCAAGATAACGGGAATAATTTTCAATTCCGGAGCAATAGCCCAATTCACGGATCATCTCCAGGTCAAAATTAGTCCTTTCATCAAGGCGTTTTGCTTCAAGGTGTTTCCCAATATCCCTGAAATAATCCACCTGTTTTACCAGGTCATCCTGGATTTGCCGTATTGCGCCCTGCAGCACATCCGGTGAGGTTACAAACATGTTGGCGGGATAAATATTCAGGCGGTCGTATTTTTCAATTACATCATTTGTGCCGGGATCAAAAGCTTCAATTTCTTCAATTTCATCTCCAAAAAAATGAATTCTGAAGGCATTATCGGCATAACTTGGAAAAATATCTACGGTGTCCCCTTTAATCCTGAAATTTCCATGGGTAAATTCAGCCTCTGTCCTGGAATAAAGGCTTTGCACCAGTTTATGCAGCAATTTAGTGCGGGAAATATTCATATCCCTTTCTATGGAAACCACGTTTTTCCTAAATTCAACGGGGTTGCCAATACCATAAAGACAGGAAACCGAAGCCACCACCAGTACATCCCGGCGGCCGCTAAGCAGGGATGAGGTCGTGCTCAACCTGAGTTTTTCAATTTCTTCGTTTATGGATAAATCCTTTTCAATATAAGTTCCCGAAGTGGGAATAAAAGCTTCCGGTTGATAGTAATCATAATAACTCACGAAATACTCCACGGCATTATCAGGAAAAAAATGTTTAAATTCAGAGTACAGCTGAGCGGCAAGCGTTTTATTATGCGCCAGTACAAGTGTGGGTTTTTGAACTTCCTGGATCACATTGGCCACAGAAAAGGTTTTTCCCGAGCCGGTAACCCCAAGTAAAGTCTGGTAGCGGTCATTTCTGCGGATACCGTTCACCAGTTGATCAATTGCCTGCGGCTGGTCTCCCGTAGGTTTGTAATCTGATTCTATTCTGAATTTCATGAGTTTCTTTTTCTAAGCCTCACAAAAATAAGCAATTCCCGTGCCTATTAAAAGTATAGAAGATCAGTTTGCTCTTTTTAGGGTAAAGTGCCCTTTAATTTCCTTTCCGCTGGTAAAACTTATGGCAAACCAGTAATCGTCAGATGGCATGGGATGGCCGTTAAACGTGCCATTCCAGCCTTCGCCTTCAGGATTTAACTGCTTTAGAAGCTGGCCATACCGGTCAAAAATATAAATATTCTTAATATCATATTCAGGATCATCCAAATCAAAAGGCTTCCATTTGTCATTATACCCGTCATTATTAGGGGTGAAAAAAGAGGGATAACCAAAAACGCTGAATTGCTGCTGTTTGGCTACGCAGCCATCTTCACTTTGTACAAAAACCATATGTGTGCCGCCGGGGACATTTCTAAAAACAGGAGAGGACTGGAAAGAGCCGTTTTGATCATCCAGGGCATACAGTAATTCAGCATCCTCAAGATCAGTGTTTATTGTTACCAGGCTGGTAGCACCATTGTTATCAATATCAATAGTTGTAATTTCTGGTGCTGCTCTTTCTTCAACAGAATATTCTACAGTTCTGTCGCAGCCAGCCAGTGTATTAGTAACAGTAAGGGTATAAATACCAGCCTGGTTAACCATTATGGAATTTGAGGTTTCCCCGGTGCTCCATTCGAAAGAATAATTTCCGGGGTTAGGTAAAATTATTTCAGAGCCTAATTCTACCGGGAATTCAGAATTACAAACCTGCAGGAAATTTTGCGGGGGAATATCCGGAAATTCCACCACCTGAAGTTCTAGGGTACCAAAACCGTAACAAACTCCCTGTGCATTCGCCCTGATATTTAAAGTGGTGGCATTAGAAATATAAGTTTCAGGAAGAGGATCTTCCCCTAAAATGGCGTCGTTCTCTGTGGTATGGAAGCTTAACTCCACATTTTGCGGTAAGCCAAGGTCATTTCTAATATCATTTTCTATTGTACCAAGATCAAATTGGGCTTCTCCATTATCAATTTCACAACCTACTGCAATTCCGCCTCCAATAGGAGTTCCCGGACTAGTTTCCAGTTTTACCCGGGTAATCCCTGAGCATTCAGCATCATAACCTGTTACCTTAGCAATAAGAACCTGGTTAGGAGTGGTGTTGCGATAAATATCCGGCAATCCATTTTGATTAAGGTTATCTAAATTGGCGCTCTGCAGATCTTCATAAAAAAGCACCCGAAGATTATTGTTGCTGCCGGTAATATAATCCCGGGCCAGCTGCAGGTTAAAATCTGCCAGTCCATCATTAGGGTTATTATCCAAAACATCACACTGTGTCACGGTATATTCATCAATATTTTGATCTACTCCAATAATTGTAATTTCCTTGCATACAGGATCCTGGGGAATGTTATTGGTGAACCTGGAAAGAATGACGGTATAGGTGCCGGGAGCATCGTAAATATGGGTGGCATTTTCAGCAGAAGAAGAGGTGCCGTCGCCAAAATCCCATGCTACACTGTCGTAGTCCTTATCTCCTTCAATAGTAAAAGTGGTGAGGTCCCCCAGGCAGAAGTTTTCAGCATCAAAATTATTGTTGAACAGGGACTGCACAAAAGGTGGCAGCCCAAGCTTTACATTATTTGGAGAAACATCAATGGAATTATGGTCATAATCTACATTGGCAGCTGCATTTTCAGGATTATTTATAACTGAAAGAAAATTATGGCTTAAATATCCCCCGCCATCGGTAGGGTAACCTGCTCGGTAAATCTTTCCGTCAATGGCTAACTGCAGGGCGCCGGCCACGTTTCGGGAAGAGTGTACTACTGCTTCAGAATTGGGTATATCAGGACTTTCAAGATCATACTGTAGCAACTGGCTTCTTTGCAGGACATCATCTTCTCCATACACATTGATGGTAGCATAAAGTTTGGAAGAGGATGGGGAGAATTCCACTCCGTAGGGATAGGTACGGTCTTTTAATAAAGTTTCATTACTTACTTTTCCCGTAACATCATCAAAGTCGTAAAGAAAAATTTTACCATTCTTTTTGCTGCCGTTTTGAGCTCCGGGATTTTGAAGAGAAGTGGCGGTATAGGCGGCAGCAATCTTCTTGCCGTCCGGAGAGATCTTCAGGTAACCTGCTGCCGCAACATTCATATCTTCCTGGGTAATAATTGGTGGGAAATTATTGGAAATAACCGAAACCACAGGTGAAGTATTTACTCCGGCCGGAGTTACCTTAAAAGCATAAAATTTATTCATGAATTGCGTTACCACCCAGTAAGACATGCAGTCACCTCCAATTACTGCGGAAATTTTTTCTGAACTTTTGTATTCATTCTCAAGAGGATCAGATGGAGTATAAGTGAGAAGATGGATATTCTTTTTATTCTGAATAATAGCACCACGCCCGCTGTATAGAGACATGTCCACTTCAGAATAATTCACGCCCTCAATAGGATCCTGTGGTGTTAAATAGTAATCTGGTTTATCTATGGTAAAAATATAGTAATGGCCGGGATTGCGAGGCCTTGGAACTACAATTGCAGACTGGGTGCTGGAAACGTCTCCTTTTAAATTATTCCCATTGCGCATAATATCATGATTGCGATCATACACTGTAGACCCATCGGTATAAAACAGCAAATTTCCGTTCTTATCTGAAATGGAAGCGGAGCCTTCCACTGTTTGTATCTGCCCGTTGTATAAAGGAACAGGAGCCCCGGAAGTAAATGACAGCCCGGCATGGTCTCCAAAGTACCAGACGGCAGCCTCTTCCTGTGCTGTAGCTTTTTGCAAAAACAGGCAAAAGATGATTATAAGGTGAATTTTAGTTTTCATATCCAGGGAAATACCACCCAAGATATTATAAATCCCGCTTTTGTAACAATTTGTAAGAAAGAAAAACAAAAATAGCTGTCCAGATAATCACAATGAGCAGCTGATACCAGTGAACGCCATAATCTTTTTCGAAAGCAGAACCTATCTGGCTGGCAGCGGCTTGTACTGCATTAAGCCTTGTAATAGGTTCTTTAATGAGGTTTGCCATACTTTCCAGTGGGAAGAATCTGGCAATCTGGTCTGCAGTATCGCTGTCGCGGAAAATTTTCCATTTAAGAACTCCGTAAACAATACTTTCCAGGATCCACCAAATAAAAAGAAAACCCAGGGCGAAAGCCGAACGTTTTACAAGGATTCCCAGGAACATACAAAATGCAAAGAATCCGGTTAGCTTCACAAAATAACCTACCAGGTATTCCAAATCTGAAAAAATAATGGAAAATTCGGTATAATCTGAAAAAGAAAGGCCCAGCAACAGGGAAACTATAAACAGAAATAAGGTAGAAACAGTTGCAAATGCTATGACCGTTAAAAACTTGGAAAGCACGAATTCCTTCTTGCTAAGCCCGTCTATTAGGTTTTGCTTCAGGGTACGGTTGCTGTATTCATTAGACATCATGGAAACAATCACAATGGCCAGGAATAACTTCAGCATTGCCGCGATGTAACTGTTAAAATGCCAGATAAACGGAAAGTTAAAAATCCCCTGGTCTGCCACTCTAAAATTCATATCGCCTATAGGAAATTCAATGGAAGCGATTAGAGCTATAAATGTAATCAGGATAAAATAGGTGAGCGTAAGTACTTTTGCCGATCTGCTGTATCGTAGTTTATGAAATTCTATATTTAAGAGTCGTAACATCAGGCGTTATTTGTTTGGTTAGTTAATTGCAGGAACTGTTCTTCCAGGCTTTCTTTTCGTTTTACCAGATAGGATAAAAAGAGTCCTTTTTCAAACAAATATTTATTGATTTCTTCAGCATCTAAAGGATCTTTTAAAATAGCAGTTACAAGATCTTCTTTGGCTGTAACCTTGCCTATACCCGGATGTGCTTTTAGCATTTCGCATAACAAGGCAGTATCTTTAGCCTTCATTTCCAAAAAGCCGTGGCTGGCATTAATTCCGTCAACAGGCCCGGTATAGAGTTTAACTCCTTTTCTTATAATAACCACGTGAGAACACACTTTTTCTACTTCATCTAAGAGGTGCGAGGCCAGCAAAATCGTTGTTCCCGTGGATGCTATTTTTCTTATAATTTCGCGAATCTGATGAATTCCCTGTGGGTCAAGGCCGTTGGTGGGCTCATCTAAAATAAGAATTTCAGGATCATTAAGCAGGGCAGAGGCAATAGCCAGCCGTTGCTTCATTCCCAGGGAATAGGTCCTGAACTTGCTGTTTTTTCTGTCCAGCAAGCCTACAATTTCCAGTTTTTCCTCAATTTTTTCACTGGGCACATCCTTTATTTTACAAACGAGCTTCAGGTTTTGAGTAGCCGTCATATAAGGGTAAAAGTTGGGGTGCTCTATTATTGCGCCCACTTTTTTTAAGGCTTGGTGCGTGGATTCCTTACCGTTAAACCATTGAAAATCGCCGCTGGTTTTATTTACCACGTTAAGAACCATACCCAGTGTGGTGGATTTTCCGCTTCCGTTAGGGCCTAAAATACCGTAAACATTCCCCTTTTCTATACTGAAGGACAAATTGTCTACCGCCGTAAGGGACCCGTATTTTTTGGTAAGATTGTTTATGCTGAGAATTGTTTCCAAAATTGAAGAAATGTTTTGAATATGACGAGTAAACCGCGTGTTTGTTACAATTTTAGCCTTAGAAACTGTATTTTTGGCTAAAACCGATAGAAAATGCAGCAGAAATTAATGTCAAAAAAGAAGCCTTCCTTTCCTATAAATGAACGCTTCAACAGGTATTTGGCAAAATACAACCGTAATACCATGATCCCGGTTTTTTATGAAGATTTGCTCAGGTTTTCGGGTTCCATAGTAGTTTATGACCAGCATGAAGAAGACACCTTCTGGGTGCGCTGCTATTATCCCGATCATGAACGTACCGAAATTGACAATAGTTTAAAGAAGGTTTACACTATTTTACATTCGGACGGAAGTGATGATTCCCTGGAGTTTCTAAATATTGATGCGATAGATTACTGCACGTTTGGAAACTCAAAACCCTTCAGGATAAAAGTGCGGAATATCCTGAATGATAGTTTTACCTATTTTTATGTAAAAAAGGCCGATGCTTCCAGGATCTACGGGCTTGAATTTGAGCATTTGCTTTCCCCACACCGTATCAACTTTCTGGTTTATAAAGAAACCTTAATTGAAGAGCATATTGCAGGAATTCCCGGGGACGTGTTTATAGATGACCATCTTCCTGCCTGCGATAACCGGGCGCAAACACAAATTGCAAAACAGTTTGTGAAATTTAATGAACGCTGTACCGTGCGACTGCTTGGCGATATGCGTTCCTATAATTACGTGGTTATTCCTACCCACGATTTTGACCACGTGGAATACCAGATACGGGCCATAGATTTTGATCAGCAATGTTATGAAGGAGATTTAAAGGTCTACCGGCCCCAGTTTTTTAAAGAAAATTATAAAATGGTAAAACTGGTTTCAGAAAAGCTGCAAGAATCTTCTATTGAGCAGTACAGGAAAGAAGAACGTTCCCTGCTTGCAAAGCGTATCATTAATACCAAGAGCAGGTATAAGGAACTTATCAGGTGTATGATTAACGATCATGTTTCTACCGGAGAAAATGTAAAAAAACTCCGGCAGGATCTTTATAAATATACCACAGATATGAAGTTTAAAAGCGCCAGTACCATGGGGCAAATTTTAAGGACCGCCCTGGATTTTGTGAAGCGCAATTATGAAGATGTAAATATGAAGCGTCTGTTGAGCTAGTAACCACTCCGGCCTTCAGCCACGCCTTCTTAAAAATTAGGGGGGTGTTATGTTGAATTTTAAATGGAAAATTTTCTCATCAGTTATTTGAACTTTGCACACTCTGAACTTTAAAACCTTTGACCACTTTTCAGACAAGTCATTCAAGGGGTTTAGATAGTAGGGGAGCTTCTTTATTTTCTATTGTCCATTGTTAATTATCAATTGATATCAGCTTTTCTCCTCTTTATTAAAGTACACCAGGTAGTAATACATCTGTTTCTCCTCATCCCAGCCTTTTTCTACAAATTTTTCAGCAGATTCAGGGTTTACGAAGTCCATTTTAATCTGGATATTGGTGTCCAGGTTTATCACGTTTTTGATCTTCTTTCTGGCGGCGGTAACCGCAGTGTTCGCGATGGGAAAATCTGATAAATCCTCTATCTTGTATTTCGGGGCTTTTTCAACCTTGTAGTTCTGGAATTCCGGCAACAGTTGCGGATTATCGATTACAGAGTTAAGGAAATTGCTTTCTTCAAATTTGTCATTTTTAGCGAAGTAGTCCATGCTCCGGTTCATAAACATGACTTCTTCTTTTTTATCTTCCGCAGGAAGAACTACATCTTTAGCAAAATTCTTACAGAAGTTGAGGTAGTTTTTGGTGTTAAAGTTTTCATCAGCCAGTACATCTACCCCCAGGAAATTTTCCAGCCAGTATTTAGTATCGTACCGGTTGGAATCTACCGAAAGGATCTTGTAACCTTCCGCCCGGTTTTTGTTAAAAATAAGTGCTCCCTTGTCCAGTTTGTTCAGGTTTATTCCCTGCTGCACGATCATATCCAGCACGCTTCCTTTTTCTTCAAACTGAAGAAAATCATGCTTTAATTCAGATTTAAAGATGCCAATGGCAGGCATTTTTTCATTGTCCAGCTGCATGTTTTCAAAGTAAACCAGATAAACTTCCCCGCTTTTAATGTGCGGGTGGGAAGACTGCTCAAATAAGAGGGTGGTAATTTTTTTGGAAACTTCATGGATCTGCCCCGGATCGTCAAAAATGGCATTGGCAAAATTGAAGAGCTCGTTAAATTCCAGATCGGCTTCGTGAATAAAGTGATAATAATTTTCTTCTTTTTCGCGGAAGGACTTCAGGAAAAATTCTTTGATAAGCGGTTTAATTTCGTCTTCAAGGTTATAAGGACTTGCAGAAAGAAAAATTCCTTCGTTCCTGCTCTTGTTTCCCACACGGTGGATGGAAAGCGATTCAATTTGGGCATTAAAAAGGTTGATCATTAAAAGTCGAAAGGTTAAAAGTTATAAGTGAAAAATTAAGGCTGTAATTTAAAAAAAGGTTCAGAGAATTTGTTGAAAACTTCAATTAACAAACGGGTTTTCATTTTCTGCCAAACACAAATTGTGAATGTTTTTGAAAATTTTAGATGAAAACTATAAAGCTGCGTATAAATGCTGGAAAGGGCTTATGGCTAATTCCAGTTTTCATCAAAAGAGAGGTTGTCGTAATCGTCAATGTCAAAATCATCATCAAAATCGGCACTTCCTTCTTCCTCTTCAGCAACAAACTCTTTTTCCGGGGCATTGGCAGGAATCTGTCCGTGTACAAACATCAGGTTTGGGTAGTCTATAGTGTCTTCCGGTTCGGCAATTTCAGCTAACTCCACTAAAAAAGTCCACATATTAAAGAAATCGTAAACATAGATCAATCTGGTGTCGTCTTCAGAAAGTATACTATCCAGGCTGGTTTCGTTCATAAGGCGAACTTCCCCGCCCATGTCAAACTGAGAAAATTCTTCTCCCTGGTTCCAGTCTTCATCACTTGCATAAAAAGAAGCCATCTCTGTACCATCAAAACCAAAAGATTGTACGATGGTATTGTGGAGGTCTTCCAGGGTGCTGTCCTGCAGCAGCTCTATGTCTCTAAAAACGTCTTCCTCTGCATCAAGAATCACTCTAAATCTATAAACCATAGCTGTAAATTTTAGGTCGCAAAGTTACGAACTTTTGTAGTTTTTAGGGGCATGAAGGCATTCCATTAACATATAGAACTGTACTCCAAAAAACAGCGATGCAATAACCAGGTGCAAAGGCTGACTGAGGTAAGGAAAGTGGAAATTGAACATGGCTATACCGGTGGCGATCTCGCACAGGATCAAAAAGACAATCCAGTTAATTTTAGAAAAATTTAAACCGAATTTCCTGTTTTGCCACCACAGCAACAGGTTAACCAGCAGCACCAGCAGAGAAAAAGAACGATGGAAATAGAAGGTGAAATTGGGATTTTGCAGCCATAAATCTTCTGTGCCATACCCCAGCAATCTTACCTGTTCATCTACATAATGCCTCACCTGCGTACCAATTGCCACCTGCACCAGGGTGAGAAGTATAGCAAAAATGAGCAGATTCTTAAAACTTTTTTTGCTGAAGTGTTCCCGTTGCTTTTCAGAAGAAATATAAATGAGATAAAGCAAAATAGCCACTATGAGCAATGCCATGAGCATGTGAATGGTGATTTTGGCAGGAGCAAGTACCGAATATACTACTGTTGCGCCCAGCCATGCCTGGAATCCCATCAGAAAAACCGTTAACCAGGAAAAAAGGGTAATTCTCTTGCGGAATTTCCATTTTGTAATAGAAAGAATGGCCATAATTAAAACAGCCAGCCCAGCCAGTGCCCCGGCCAGCCTGTTGATATATTCCACCCAAGTGTGCGTGGGGTTAAAAATGGCATAATCATGTTTTATGTAATTTTCCCAGTCTTTGGGGTTGTATGCTTCAGAAGAGGTGAAGTCTGATGCTGCCACTTTAAGGTTTTCATTCACAATAATTACCTGCCCTTCCTGGTAAACTTTATTCGGTTGAAATAAAAGTTCAGATTCTTCAGTAGGCGGGATGTAGTATCCAAAGCATTTTGGCCAGTCCGGGCAGCCCATGCCAGAACCCGTCATTCTTACCACCGCCCCGGCAATTATGACTAAATAGACCAGGATTAGCGATATTTTTACAGATTTTCGATACACTTTTTAAAGATATTTAGATGTGGGACTGCCGTCCTTACAAATGTTTGGCGGGAATATTATATTATGGCTGATATTTTTCTAAACTTTATTCAGCATTCAGCATTCAGCATTCAGCATTCAGCATTTACTATTCATTATTCACTACTTACCGGCTTTAAACCAAGTTTTTCGCCTTTTTTCAGCATAAAATTTTTAGCAGCTTCATATTGATTTGGAATTTCCCCTTCCAGAATTGCTTCTTTTATGGCATCCTTAATAAGGCCAACCTCCCGTGACGGCTTTAGCGCAAAAGTTTCCATAATTTCTTCCCCGCTAACCGGTGGTTGAAAATTACGAATATGGTCCCGCTCTTCCACTTCCTTTATCTTTTGCCTTACAATTTTGAAGTTATTGTGGTACCTATTAAAACGCCTTGGGTTCTTGGTGGTGATATCTGCTTCGCAGAGTGTCATCAAATCTTCAATATTATCACCGGCATCAAAAACAAGCCGCCGCACGGCAGAGTCGGTGGTATTATCATCTACAATAGCAATGGGGCGGGAGCTCATCAATACCATTTTCTGCACAAACTTCATCTTATCATTTAACGGCAACCTCATGCGTTTAAATAATTTAAATACCATTTTTGCCCCAACAAATTCATGCCCATGAAAGGTCCAGCCTATTTTTTTATGGAACTTTTTTGTGGGTGCTTTTCCTATATCATGTAAAAGGGCAGCCCAGCGCAGCCAGAGATCATCAGTATTTTCAGCAATATTATCTACCACTTCAAGAGTGTGCCAGAAATTGTCTTTATGGCGTTGCCCTTCAATTTCATCTATTCCTTCCAGAGCAGTAAGTTCTGGCAAAATTAATTTTAAAAGTCCGGTTTTATGGAGCAGTGCAAAGCCTATGGAGGGTTTCTCTGAAAGCAGAATTTTATTTAGTTCTTCTACAATGCGCTCTTTGGAAATGATCTTAATCCTTTTCCGGTTTTCCCTAATCGCATCCAGGGAAGTTTTTTCAATCTTAAAATTGAGTTGTGTGGCAAAACGTATGGCGCGAAGCATGCGCAGGGGATCATCAGAATAAGTGACATCTGGATCAAGCGGCGTCCTGATTATTTGAGATTTTAAATCTTCGAGGCCGTTGAAGGGGTCTAAAAGCGCTCCAAAATTTTCCTTTTCCAGGCTAAGGGCCAGTGCATTGATAGTAAAGTCACGCCGGTTCTGGTCATCTTCCAGAGAGCCGTCTTCCACGATTGGATTCCTGCTGTTTTCGCGGTAACTTTCTTTGCGGGCGCCAACAAATTCAATTTCCATATTAAAAGCGCGTAGCATGGCAGTGCCATAATTTTTAAAGATCTGAACTTTTGGGGTGTGTGGTAAGATTTCAGAAACCTTTTTGGCAAGTTCTATACCGCTGCCCACGGCAACCACATCAATGTCTTTAGGATCTCCGCGCTTTAAAAGATGGTCCCGAACAAAACCCCCTATAACGTAGGATTCGAGGTGGAGTTCCTGCGATGCCCGGGAAATAACTTTGAAAATTTTATGGTGTAAGGCTTCTTTATAATTTTGCACTGTTTTTCTTTTTCAAACTCTGATTAGGCCTTTGGTCAACATCCAACTTATCCTAAATACCCAAACCAATTATTGCTGTAACAATTGCTAACTTTGGTATTCAACTGTTAACTTGTAGCAGAAAAATTATTTTCTTACTACTTTAACCTTTCCATCATTGCTTAACTTAATAATTGCTGAGGGTTTGGCAGATTTTTTTGACTGCTGCAAATTTACTACATAGTCCACACCTTTTAAAATTTCAGGAGTTATTTGGGAATAGGATTCAGGAGTTTTCTCTCCACTGATATTTGCCGAAGTAGAGACCAGGGGCCTCCTGAACCTTCTTATCAATTCCTTGCAAAACGGGTCTTTAGTAACTCTTATAGCAAGGGAATTATCTTCAGCGATCAGATTTTCTGCCACACGAATGGGATCATCATAAATAATAGTGGTAGGTTTGGCGGCATACTTGAGTATATCGTAAGCAACTTCAGGGATATTTTCTATGTACTCGTTCAGCATTTTAAAGTCTGAAACCATACAAATTAGCGCTTTGGATTCACTTCTTTTTTTAAGAGCAAAAACCTTGTCTATGGCATCGGGATTTGTAGCATCGCAACCAATTCCCCAAACCGTATCTGTGGGATAGAGAATGGTACCGCCGCGTTTTAGAACCTGTATGGTTTCCTGTATTTCAATTTTAAAGTTATCTTTCATTTAATACCTCTTTATATACTTCCAGGGTTTCCCTGGCCATTTGTTTGGTAGTGAATTTTTTAAGTAGCTTATCATAAGCTTTTTCCGTGAATTTTTTTGCACTTTCTTTATTTGCTAAAATGAAGAGGATGTTTTTTGCAATTTCTTCCGGATTAAAAGCTTCAGCTAAAAGGCCACTTTCTTTATGCTGCACAATTTCGGGAATTCCTCCCACATTTGTGGACACAATGGGAATTTTGTAGTAGGCCGCTTCATATAAAACATTGGGCAGGCCTTCGCTTTGAGAGGTAAGGGTTAAAACCTTAAAAGCAGGTAAAAGGGAAGAGGCATCGGCTATAAAGCCGTAGAAGCGAAAATACTCTTCCAGGTTGAGCTCCTTCAGTTTTTTCTGCAACCCGGAAGTTTCTCTGCCAAAATTACCAATCTGGACAAAATATATATCTTTGCGCCTCTCATTATAAATGAGGTGGAAAGCAGTTTCCAGGAATGTTTCAAGATTTTTAGGCCATGTATGGTTGCCAATATTACCAATAACTGTTTTGCCTTTAGGAATTTGCAGTTTTTCTCTTATTTTCAAAAAACTTAATCTCTCCTGTTCCTGTTTGGGCCGGAATCCATGATAAATTTGCTTCAGTTTAAATTCTTCAGCATTACCCGCCATCACTCTTCTGCTTTCTTCAGAAACACATAAAATTCGCCTTATTTTGGGGTAATTGTATTTATATAGAGTACTTTTTCTCTGCCTGATGGGAAAAGAGGTTTTTTTGCTGAATATGAAAGGCGGAAGATTATAAAATTTATCTGCGACAATGGCCAGTGCCAGGGCCTTTGGATCATGAATGTGAATAAGATCTATCCCTTCTTTCCTGCAAATCTGAATGATTTTAAAAGCATACCTTAAGTCGAAATTGGTAAAAACCCGGGCAGTAGTATGCCTGATATTTTTTTCTTTTAGGCGCTGCTCAAGAATATCGCCTTTTCTGCAAAGAATAATAGTTCTTACTTCAGGATGATTATCAGCCAACTCAAGGCAGAGGTTTTCCAGATGTTTCTCCCCGCCGCCCCAGTTTCTTACCGCTGATAAATGAAGGATTTTCATGAGGTCTTTCTCTATTTGGTTGAAGCAATGGTTATATTTGCCAAATATCGTAAACCTAAGTTTTTGATTAGGCATTATTTATTGCGATCGCAAAAATAGTAATTTACACTGCGAAACTTTGTTCTTATGCCAGGCTAATTCCGCAGTCGGGATTGTTCCAAAAACTTTAATTTGATAAGTTGATGAAGATATTCACTTCTAAATATCATGAGTTACCTAAAGAGGATATTGAAGAAATTCTGTTGAATTTCAACTCGGTAGGCCAATCTTTTTTTGCTGGCAAGAAACATCGCAGAAATCATATAAAAGTGGTTGAAAAAGATGGAAAAAATTTCAATATTAAATCTTTTAAAAGGCCCAATTTCATCAACAGGTACGTATATGTGTACTTTAGAGAATCTAAAGCTGAACGTTCGTTTAAATTTGCAGAGGAACTTATTAATAAAGGAATAGGTACCCCTAAACCTGTTGCTTTTGCAGAGGAGACCAGTAAAGGCGCCCTTACAGAAAGCTTTTATGTGAGTGAGCATTTAGGTTACGATTTAACCTTTAGGGATTTAGATCTAAGCATACCCGGGCACAAAGATATCCTTTGCGCTTTTACCCGGTTCACCTTCAAGTTACATGAAAACAATATCGAATTTTTAGATCATAGTCCGGGGAATACATTAATTCAGCTTAATGATGGCAATTACCAGTTCTACCTGGTAGATTTAAACAGAATGAAATTTAAACCGCTTAACTTCACGGAGCGGATGAAAAATTTTGCCCGATTAACTTCAGATATGGAAAAGTTTAAGATTATGGCTAAAGAATATGCGGCGCTTATTGGAAAACCCGAAACTGAAGTTTTTGAGAAAATGTGGCAATACAATCAAAATTTTTTTAACAGGCGACATAAAAAGGAGATGTTGAAGAAAAAGCTTAGGAGTAAATAACTAGATATATAGAATTAATGGAGCGTCATGTGCCCTAGTGCAATTTTCTACATACAAACGGTATTGCCCGTCATTTTTGTGGAAAGTAATTCTAAACTTAGATTATTCGTTGTTCCACCTCTAATTTGACCTTGTAATTTTCCCAAACCTTTGCCTGAATAACATTAATTAACGCTATAATATCCTGGCCAGAAGCGTTGCATTTATTAACAATAAACCCTGCATGTTTTTCTGAGACTTGTGCACCACCTATTGATAATCCTTTAAGGCCCAATTCTTCTATCATAGTTCCAACATAATATCCCTCAGGCCTCTTAAATACACTTCCGGCATTTGGAGAATCTTTTGGTTGTTTTGCCCATCGGCTTTCTTTGATCCTCTCCATGTCCTGTTGAATTTTATTAGGATCTCCGTTTTGTAAGCGCAACCATACTTTCAGGATAATTTTATCTAAATTTTTCTGAAAAAAGCTATTGCGGTATTCAAACCCAATCTGCGCATTCAAAAATTCCTTTATTTGTAAATCTTCGAGATCTAAATAGCGCACCTTTATTAATACATCCTTGATTTCAATACCACTGGCTCCTGCATTCATTACAACAGCCCCTCCTAAAGAACTGGGTATGTCATAAAATATTTCTAGACCCATAAGAGCATTAGCCTTTGCCAGTTCACTGAGGGATTTCATATCTAACCCAGCTTCTGCTTCTATAATTGTTTCATCGATAAGGTTGGTCCTGGAAAAAGCCGGACCTATTATAATAAAATCTTCTTCATAAAATGGTTTTGACAGAATAACGTTAAAACCTCCTCCCAAGATAACTTTTTTTCTATCGGCATAATTCTTATAGATTGTTACAAAATCTTCTTCAGTTTCCGGGAAAAATGCTCTTCTACATCGTGATGCTACTCTGTAACTGTTATACAGTTTAAGGTCCTGATCATTAGTGATTATCATTGATTGTTCTTTAAATTAACCTTCAATATTTATTTCAACCCCTAATTTTTGCAATTTTTCCTGCAGATTATTATAACCTCTAAGAGCCATTTCTACCTTCTTGATGGTAGATTCACCTTCGGCGAGTAAAGCTCCTAACACCAAGGCCATGCTTCCTCTTAAATCTGTAGAAACGACCGTCGAACTAACAGGCAGCGTATTTTTGCTACCCCTAGTAGTAATCTTACCTGTTTCCCATTCAACTTTGCCTGGATACATTTTAATTAATTCTTCACAGTATTTTAATCTTTTCGGATACCGGTAATCAAATATTCTACTAATTCCATCTGCATGTAATCCTAAAAGCACATAAAATGGCTGCATATCAGATATAATACCAGGGTGAGTTCCTGTGGCTAATTCAAAGGGTTGTATAGCCCCGTTAATTAAGCAGTTAGGTGAAATATGGATATTCCTGCTATTTCTATAAAAATCGATTCCTGCTTCCTTGAGGTGCCGTAGTGGTATCTCCATCGTATTAAAGGGGACATCTTCTATAGTGATATCACCTTTGGATAACACTCCATACACAATCCAGGTAAGGGCTTCAATTCTATCGGGCATCACCTGGAATATGGACCCTTGTAAATACTTTTTTCCAGTAACCTCTACAAAACTATTTCCAATTACTTTAATTTTCACTCCGAGAGTTCTCAGAAATTTGATGAGGTCTTCTACCTCTGGCGAGATATAAGCATTTTTAATTATTGTTGTTCCTTCAGCTATTGAAGAACAAATTAATGCACTTTCAGTACCACCTATCGTTGTGATAGGAAAATCAATTTCACCTGCCGTAAGACCATTTTTGGCACTAACTTCAATGTAGTCCTGTTTTTCGACTACTGTTGCACCCAATCGTTCCCAAACCATTATATGAAGGTCATAGCCCCTATCGCCAATCTTGCAACCTCCAGGGTAAGGTACTTTTGCATTACCTGATTTTTTTAACAATCCAGGTACTAAAAGATAAGTGGTTCGGATTGGATAGTTATAATCAGTAAGTAGCCTATCTTCCAAATGAGTAGGATCAACAAAAACAGTTTCCTCTGCCCTGTTTACCTCTATCCGTCCACCGCATGCTCTTATAAAATCGAATTTGTGGTTTGCATCCACAAGTTCAGTAGGAAAATTTTCTAGTCTCACCTCCTCATCCGCGATAAGGGATGCAGCTAATAACCGGGTAGCGGAGTTCTTTGCACCACTCACCTTAACTTTACCCTTGGGTATTTGTTTTCCTTTAATTATTGCAGTGAGATTCTCCATTTAAATTTTAATTCTTTTCAAAAATTATACAATTATTAATGCTGTTCTAATTACTATAGCAAAAGTCCTAAATAGTTTGCTACCTATTTCTTTTCTATTACTTTCAGCCAAAGTAAGGGATTAGGATCTTAGGCGAGAACCTTTAGGTTATTTGTATTAAATATATAATATCTACTTTATGATCAGAAAATCTTAGTTTTTACTTAATCTTTTATTAATCCAATTTAATATATAGTCTAATGTTTCATCATTTGCCATATCCAAACTTTGAAAGGTGATAAAGAGTTTATTCTGATCTTTTTTAAACCATTTCAACTTTAACCTGGTTAGACGTAAATTCTTATACGATCTAAAGTAGGTCAACTGTGGATAATTTCGGTAATGATAAGTATTGTTTTTGATTTCTAAATGCTCAGATAAGGAAGAAATAAGAAACTGATTTTTATTTCTAAACCTGTACTGTATATTATTTCTAAGTAAAGTAGGATCTTTTTTGAAGAAGTTTATTAGAGTTGACTTTCTTACACTAACAGGAGTGTGAAAACGCCTTACATATTTATCCATTTGTACCAATTTGGCACTATTTTGCTGGCGTTTTTTAAAGCTAATTTTGTCATTTTTTACAGGAATATTCAAATAGGTCAAAACCTTACGGTAGATTTTTCTTAATGGTCTGTTTTCATTGAAAAGTTGCCATTTACCTCTAATAATTGGCTCTCCATTAATAAAAAAATCATTGACTGATACTTCTTTCATTACAAAAAAATCATCATTAAAAATAATAAAGTGCTCTGATAAATTTGGGATTTTAAAGAGCATCGATATAATGGAGCAGGAGTTGAAGGTGGGCAGGTATTCTTCAAATCCCCTAAAAATAACTTTATGATCAACCAGTTCCAGGTTTACACCATTTTCTTGAGCTAAGGATTTAAGGGAAGCGAAGGATTGGGGCTTTTGATTATCGGTTACCAGGTAAATATTTTTAATAAAAGGAGCAAATTTAATTATAGATCTAATGGCAATGTTAATTTCTCCAATGGAATTGTAGCGTTTAAGATGATTTTCAGAAGAGAAATTTATTTTAGAATCAGAATAAGCATTTATCTTTTTTTGCCAGTTTTTATCGTTTCCATTCACCCAGGTGATAACGGCATCAACTTGAATATTTTCTACAGGTTCTGTCATTCAACAATACTTTAATCTGGGAATTCAGATTTTAATTTGGATTATTTATATGTAAAATAAGAAATTTAATAGGTTTTTATCTAAACCGACACTTTTATACTCGCCCAGGTCATTATTTTGTACAGGTTTGTTATTCTTGCTTTTCTATAGTTGAAACGGCTAAAATCCAAGGCACACCAAAAGTTGAAATTTTGAAATTGAATGACACAAGAAGTCTGTAACAGTGTAAAATGTTAAAATCATTTCTATGTGCGAATCGGCGGAATCTCAATATTAAGATTTACTTTTCAAATGTAGGAGGCCTTCTGTTTGTTTTAAGCGGATAAAAACCAAGTTTCTTTCTCACCTTAAGTTTCCTAATTAAATTAAGGGGTTTTTTTTTAAGATGGGATCTATCGCTATTTAAAAATTCGATACAGCTATTAATTACACGTTGGCTTGAATTACCATCGTAATAAGGGTGAGTAACATCAATATAATTTTGAATTGCTTCCATAAGAGGTTGCGGACAGTTTAAAGCTTTGGAAATAGCATCTTCAATTTCAAAAACTTCAGTAATATTAAGGAGGTGCTCTCCTGGCTTATTGTTTTTAAAAGTTACTACAGGTTTCTTTTGAAGTATAAATTCAGTAATTGCAGAAGTTGTATCAGAAAACATAATATCTGCCTTTTTAAAAAGCGGGACTATATCTGTGGTATCATAGTAAGTAAGATGTTCATTCTGCATAGCCTTGATAATTTCGATCTTATCCTTAGCCATTTTTGGATGTAAAATGATCTTAAATTCCCATGTTCCTATTTTAGATAATCGTCGTATTTCATTTAATACTTCTTCCACATAAGTCAGACTATATTTAGGGGAGAAGGTCGAAGAGATCAATATTACAGGTTTTTCTGTAGACTTATCCTCTAAAGGGAACAAAGGGTCTACTTTGGACCAACCTGTTTCTATAACCTCAAAATGTTTGTGTTTTTTCTGTAACTTCTTGAATGGTTCTGTAGTAGAAGGTCCTTGAGTGCAGTACATGTCAAAGAATCCTCTAATTCTAAAGTGACCTTTTTTAAAACTATGTTTATTTGCCAGAAACCCATGAAAAACCTGAACCTTAATTCCAGGAATAAAATCGGCAATGCTGTCTGTAATGCTTAAAACCACATGTGGTTGGTAAGCAATGACTTCTTTTATGTTGTTTAAAACCAGTTTTTCCTGGCTGAACCTGGCTTTTGTTTCCTCCTCATCGGCAAACCATTTTACCTCATAACCTCTCCTGAGAATTTCCTCTTCCAGAGGTTCTCCTATAGGGAAAGCATAGGAATAACTAATATAGATAAGGAAACGATAGTTCATAATTCAAGGTTTTTAAGAAAAGTTTCCAGCTTTGGTGCAATCATTTCCGGCTTGAATAATTTATAATATTTGCTGTTTTTTGTCCTGATGTCCCTTTCTGTTTTATTCTGAAATAGCTCTGGTTTAAAATCTTCCAGATGAACAGACACTTTATCTTTATCATTACAATAGATTCCCCAGTAATTCTTTTTTATAGAAGGAGAATGTATGGAAAAAGTCGGGATTGCAAGTGCTTTGGCAATGTTGGCTGCTCCGCCTTCATTTCCTATAAAAACATCACAGTTGGCACAATTTGCAATAAAATCTTCCAGTTCCCTGGCATAAAGTTTTAGAAAAATACTTGACTTGGTTGTTGCAGAGCAGAGATTATAGATAGCTAAGGCTTCTTTTTCCTGTGAAGGGGAATAATTGAGCAAAATCTGGCCATGCTCCACCTGTTTTACCACCTTGTCCAAAATTTGGGCCATATAATGGGGAGGATAGCTTTTATTGCCGGAGCTTCCCAATATCCCGCACATAATAAGAGGGTTTACATGGCAAATCCCATTTTGTTCAAGACGAGTAGCGGCTTTTTCTTTCTGAAAGGGGTCCAGGTAAATTTTTGGCTGGTCGTGCATAGGGAAATCTTTATGAAGCGCCTGCAGAAATTGCATCCGGTTTTCTATAGCAAGGCCAGCGCAGGTACCTGGATTTTTTATATGCTGAAAAGTTTGTGTGTAAAAATGGCTTGTATATTTTTTCTGGTAACTTAACCTGCTGATGGCTCCCGATAATAACGAGATGATTCCAGTGCTTATTTTGGAGTAGATATCGATTACATCGGTGTATTCTTCCTGCCTGATAATATTTATAAATTTCAGGAATTTGAGAGGGTTTTTATTGAGGGCAGGATCGTAAATAATGCATTTATCAATAAACGGATTATCCTGAACCACCGGAAGCGTGTGAGGCTGAATAAGATAATGGAATTCTGCTTCAGGAAATTTATTCCGAAGGGCTTTAAATAAGATTGAGGATGTAAGTACATCCCCAATCATTTTTTGCTGTATTATTAATATCTTCATTCTGCCCTTAATTCCCCTAAAAGCGGGATACTTTTCTTCTTTAATCAACTAATACTTTTCCTCTTTTTAAGGAAGCGAAAGATGTTACACCGCTACATCGTATTCTCTTAAAGCATCATTAAGAGAAGTTTTTTTGTTAGTGCTTTCTTTTCTTTTTCCAATGATCAAGGCGCAGGGTACCTGATATTCTCCAGCGGGAAATTTTTTAGTGTAACTCCCTGGGATAACCACAGATCTGGCAGGAACATAACCTGTAAACTGCTTAGGCTCATCGCCTGTAACATCAATAATTTTAGTAGAAGCGGTTAGTACTACGTTTGCACCAAGCACAGCCTCTTTTTCCACCCGTATTCCTTCAACAACAATGCTTCTTGAGCCAAGAAATGCATTGTCTTCAATTATAACAGGTGCAGCCTGTAAAGGTTCCAAAACTCCGCCAATCCCAACTCCACCGCTCAAATGCACATTTTTACCAATTTGCGCGCAACTGCCCACAGTAGCCCAGGTATCTACCATAGTGCCTTCATCTACATAAGCGCCAATATTTACATAGCTGGGCATCATTATTACCCCGCTGGAAATATAGGCGCCATGTCTTGCCACCGCATTGGGTACTACGCGTATTCCTTTTTCTTTATAGCCTCTTTTTAAAGGCATCTTATCATGGTATTCAAAAATCCCGGCTTCCAGGGTTTCCATTTTTTGAATAGGGAAATAAAGCACCACGGCTTTTTTTACCCACTCGTTTACCTGCCATCCGTTGGCAGTAGGCTGGGCCGTTCTCAGTTTTCCCTGGTCAAGCAGTTCTATCACCTCCCTAATAGCATCGGTGGTTTCTTTATTTTTAAGCAAGTCCCGGTTTTCCCAGGCTTCTGTAATTTTGGCTTCTAATGAATTCATTCTTAAAAATTTTTAGCAAATATAATAGCTTAAAGGCAAAGTTTGGGGGCATAGTGATATAAACCTTACCTTTGCAGAAATTTTGAGTATGTCAAGAATTTTAGCTCTGGATTATGGCGTAAAGCGTACCGGGATTGCAGTGACCGATGAGATGCAGATTATTGCTTCAGGGCTTACCACTGTGGCTACTAAGGAGCTGCTACCTTTTCTGGAAAAGTATTTTAAAGAGGAAAATGTGGAACTGGTCCTGGTGGGCGAGCCTAAACAAATGGATGCTTCAGCTTCAGAAAGTGAAGTATTGATTCAGGAATTTCTGAAAAAATTTACTGAAAAATTTCCACAGATGGATTTGAAGAGGGTGGATGAACGTTTTACTTCAAAAATGGCCTTTCAGAGCATGATAGACAGTGGAATAAAAAAGAAAAAGAGACGGGACAAAGCGCTGGTGGATGAGATTAGCGCCACAATAATTTTACAAACATACCTTTATAAATGATTAATGATAAAGGTAAAAGTGAAAAGTGGAAAGTAAAAAGGCTTGCCTGTAACTTTAAAACTTGGAACTTTAAACTTTAAACTAGCAGAAATGATTTTACCTATAGTAGCTTATGGAGATCCAATTTTAAGAAAAAAAGCAAAGGATATTCCTGAAGATTACCCAAAACTGGATGAGCTTGTAAACAGCATGTGGGACACTATGTACAATGCGTATGGAGTAGGACTGGCTGCACCGCAAGTGGGGCTTCCGCTAAGAATGTTTGTTATAGACCCCGCGCCTTTTGCGGAAGATGAAGAACTTGAGGAGAGCGAAAAGGAGCAATTAAAAAATCTGCGGAAGGTTTTCATTAATCCAAAGATCATAGAAGAAGAGGGTGAGGAATGGGCTTTTAGCGAAGGTTGTTTAAGTATTCCGGAAATTAGGGAAGATGTTTTTAGAAAGCCGGATATTGTGATAGAATACCAGGACGAGAAATTTAATACCCATAAAGAAGAATATACAGGTTTAGCGGCCAGGGTAATTCAGCATGAATATGACCATATTGAAGGAATTTTATTCACAGATAAACTTTCCAGCCTGAAAAAGAGGATTATAAAGAGCAAATTAAACCAAATTTCCAAAGGAAAGATAAAGATAGATTATAAGATGCGCTTTCCGGAGATGAAAAAAGGCAGGTAATCATTTTGATAATTAAGGCAGGGATGAGATATTTGCCAGCCAAATTTAAAAACTATGGGGTTAGAAAAAATATTAGCCATTTCGGGAAAGCCGGGATTATATGAAATGAATGCACAAACCCGCGGCGGATTTATTGCCACATCTATTGTAGACGGGAAAAAGGTTTCGGTAAACCTGCGCCACAACGTGAGCGTACTCAGCGAAATAGCTATTTATACATATACTGAAGAGGTGCCGCTTGGAGAGGTGTTTCAAAAAATTAAAGAAAAAGAAGATGGCGGCGAAGCTATAGATCATAAATCTTCAAAGGCAGAACTGGAGCGATATTTTGCTGAAGTTTTGCCAGATTATGATGTGGATAGAGTGTATGCCAGTGATATTAAGAAAATTATCCAGTGGTACAACCTGCTTGTAAAAAATGGAATGACAGATTTTTCTAAGAAAGGCAAAGACGAAAAAGGCAAAGACGAAGAAGAATAGCCTTTTCAAATCCTACCATATTTCACCGGCCGGGCCTAAATTTGAATTTCCGTAAATGAATTCAAAGCTTTTGTCCGGCTCTTTTTATCTTCAGAAAAAAACGCAGAATCTTAAATAATTGCATCAGGAATTATATGCCTTTTTAATCCTGTCCAGTTTTCTTTTACTTTCCCTGTTTTTAATGGTTTCCCGCTTATCGTAGATTTTTTTACCCTTGGCTAAGGTAATTTGAAGCTTTGCCAGCCCACGGTCATTTATAAAGAGCCTTAAGGGAATAATTGTTAAACCTGAATTCTTTACTTCTTTTTCCAGTTTTCGCAATTCCCGTTTTTGTAAAAGAAGTTTTCTTTCGCTTTTAGGATTATGGTTAAAATGAGTAGCGTGGGAATACTCTTCAACATGCATATTAATTACAAAAAGCTCATGATTTTGGAATTCGCAAAAACTTTCGGCTATAGAAGCTTTCCCCTCCCTAATTGCTTTTATTTCTGTACCAGCCAGTTTAATTCCTGCCACATACTTATCCAGAAATTCATATTCAAATTTGGCTTTACGGTTTTTTATGTTGATGGTATTCGTATTCTTCATAGACCTACAAAAATAACAAGCTTTCTTTAGAAATGTGTATAATGTTTATTTAAAATTCGCTTAGGCCTAAAATGAGGTTTGGTTTCTCAAGAGGTAACAGAATAACAGCAAAACCGTATCTTTGCAGCATATTTACATGGGCTTATGAAGAATTTAATTTTCACAATATCGTTTTTATCAATTCTCTGTAGTTGCAATACATCTTCTGAAGATACTGAAGCAGAGGAAATTGTAGATAAAGCTATTGAAATTGCCGGCGGAGAAAATTATGAACGCGCCAGGATTAATTTTACTTTCAGAAATAATTCTTACAGGAGCACCCGAAAAAATGGCAATTTTGAACTGGAACGAATTATAGTGGATTCTTTGGGAACAGAAACGCGGGATGTACTTTCCAATTCCGGACTCAGAAGGTTCAGGAACAATGCCGAAACTAATGTCCCGGATTCTCTTATAAATGCGGTGAGCAACAGCGTTAATTCGGTACATTATTTTGTGCAGCTGCCCTTCGGCCTTAATGCCCCCGCCGCCAATAAAGAGCTTATAGGCCGTGATACCCTAAACAATGAGGGATACTACGAGATAAAAGTGACTTTTGATAATGATGGTGGCGGTGAAGATCATGAAGATGAATACCTTTACTGGATTAATGATGACATGTATACTGTAGATTATCTCGCTTATAATTATGAAGTAAACGGGGGAGGAGTACGCTTTAGAAAAGCCGTTAATCCCAGGGTGATCAACGGCATTCGTTTTGTAGATTATGAAAATTATAAGTATAAAGATCCCAAGGTTAAACTGCAAAACCTTGACAGCTTGTTTACAGCGGGTGAACTTACTCTTGTTTCACATATTCGCACTAGAAATATTGAAGTAGAACTTACAGATTAAGGATATTTAGTTTATGTAGAGTACCTGTGAAGTTCGGTTTCCCTGGGGATCAATATTCACTATAAACAAAGCGCCGTTTTCATCATCAGGTAAATTTTCATATTTATTTTCGCGCAGGATAGCATTGGCAAATTGAGGAGTGGTATTGCTGTGTCCCACTACCAAAACCTTTTTTCCTTTGGTGGCTTCCTGAAAGTTTTCATCATACAAATTATTGTGGTCGTAAGTTTTAATTTCGATATTTTTACTTTTCGCCACGTCTTTCGCAGTTTGTTTAGTACGGGTAAAGTCTGTGCTGTAGATGGCATCTAAAGGTACATCGGCAAATACCTCAGCCCATTTTTGCGCTCTGGCTTTTCCTTCTTCATTTAATGATGGATCATTATTTGCAGAATTGCTTCGGTCTTTTTCAGCATGCCTGATAAGGTAATAGGTGGTGCCTTGAAAAGATTGCGACAGTGCTTTTTCAGCAGTAATATTTTCTTCCTCTGGAGTATTCATATTCATAAAGTTCGCAAAGAACAAAAGGCTGAGAATAAAGAAGTTTTTCATGTTTAATAAATTTCAGATAACACCACATTCGTCACTCAAATTTATTTTTTGTTACAGCGTAAGGGTTTTATTGCAGAAATTTTATCTCCAGAAGTATAAGCTGAGTGATTTGTTTGCCCATACTGTTAAAGTTATTATCAGAGATTAAAATAAGTGACTGATTCCCATTGGGAAGAGTGGGCCCAAATGTCATTCCCTCTATATTATCTATAATCCCTTCTTGCAACTTATCTTTTACAGATTTAAAATTAAAGAGCAATTTCTTTTCGGCAAGTTGATAATCTTTGTTTTTTAACTGCTGCATCTCCAGCGTATTTGTAGCGTTTGCGGCATTTGCTGAAAAAATCTTTACCGTATTGCCATTGGTTCCATGGCCAGAAGAATAAGCCCTTTCCAGGACGAGAAACTGGTCTTTTTTATACTCCAGGATTTCTGTAACTCCATTTACAGCGAAGTAAAGAAAAGGAATTTTAGAGATGCCGTCTAGTTTGTAGGCAAATTGCCGGACCGGCTTCTCTTCTTCGGAATCAAATAAGGTGATCCTTACAGGGGATTTTGTGGGGAACAATTTGGGCTTGGGGCCGTCCTTTTCCAGCGGAAGTTCTGTGGAAGTCCAGTATCCCTTGCCATCATAACTTTTAGCAAGACCTTCAAAAACGCCATTGTTACGCGGCTTTTGTTCTCCTGAAGCTGAAAAATAACCGGGAAGGGAGAATTTTTTTATGAATTTTCCATCTTCAGATAATTTATAAATGCCGGGATCTTTATTTTTTTCAATCTGGCCTTCACTGCTTACAAAAACTGCGTTTTCTTCCGGGATGGCACGTATAGATTCAAGATCCAGGTAAGCATCTTCCAGGCCTGCAGATTGATCTATTTTTACTACCTCTTCTATTGTAACGGTATCTATTTTATTTTCCTTTAGCTGAATTTCGGCTTTATAAAATCTGGGATTTCCCGGCTGGTCACAGATAATAAAATATTTGCCCTGAGCGTAATCTATGCCGGAGAGCCCCCCAACTTCTGTGTTTCCCGTTCTAACATTTTCAGGTAGTACAAAATCATCCAGAAAATTTACTTCAGCAATGTTTTTGTTGATTTTATTAGTGGTTGCACAGCTGCAAAGAAGGCATAAGGCCGGAAGAAGAATTCTTTTCATAAATGCTTTTAAGGGTAAAAATAACAAATGTTTAAGACAAAAATGGCATTTCCTTGAGAGAGACGGCTTTAACATATAAGTACCTTTACTCTTGTAAACCAATAAATGTATAGAAGATGAATAATGATCAGTTAGAAGGGAAATGGAAACAGGTAAAAGGTAAATTCAAGCAAAAATATGGTGATGTTACCGATGATGATACCACCTATTCCGAAGGAAAATTTGATGAAATGCTGGGAAGGCTACAGGAAAAAACCGGCAAAAGTAAAGAAGAATTAAAAAAGGAAATCGATAAATTGTGATTTTACTTTTATTATAAGAAAGCTGCTAATCTAAGGCAGCTTTTTTTTGGTCTTTAAGTTTAATAAAAACACCAACCAATTAAAACAAATTATTATGGCAGAAATTGAAATTGAAAAAAAGAAGCCGGTATGGCCTTGGATTTTGCTTGCAGTACTCATTATTGCGGCAATTCTGTATTTCCTGGTATTCGCAGATGATGACGAACCGGAGGAAATAGAAGAAGTTACCACAGAACAGGTAATAGAAGAGGAGCCTGCGGAAAATACAAATATGGGCAATATGGCTGCTGTTGAAGAATACAGCAATTATATTGATAACCCAGATATGGGAATGGATCATGAATACACTAATGGTGCGCTGCTTAAACTGATTTCAGCTGTTGAGGCTACCGCAGATAGTGCTAATGTAAATGTGGATGCGGATATTGCTGAAGCAAGGTCAAAAGCTGAAGATATTACTGAAGATGCTTCTGAATTGACCCATGCCGATAAAATCAAAAATTCGGGTGAAATTATTGTAAGGGCAATGCACACCATTCAAACTGAAGAATTTCCTGACCTTCAGGATGAGTATACTGAAGTGGAAACCGCTTAAGGAGAGGTTCAGCCGGGACAGGAAACGCTTAATCAAAAAGATGCAGTAAAAGGCTTTTTTGATAAGGCAGAACAATTATTAACCTCAATGAATTAAACAAATTATGAAAAACGATAAAAAACATTTATTCTATTTAAACGAACTTTCAGATTATAAAGTTAAAAGCCATGATCCAGATGTTCGTGGCTGGAAGGTTCACGACAAAGAAGATCGCGTGGTAGGCAAGGTAGATAACCTGCTGGTAAACAAGCAGGCAGAAAGGGTTGTATATCTTGATGTAGAAGTGGATTCCTCAATTATAGAAGCTAATCATGACC
This sequence comes from Autumnicola aciditolerans, assembly GCF_041679265.1. Classification (NCBI taxonomy): domain Bacteria; kingdom Pseudomonadati; phylum Bacteroidota; class Flavobacteriia; order Flavobacteriales; family Flavobacteriaceae; genus Autumnicola; species Autumnicola aciditolerans. The sequence continues at coordinate 85,098 of NZ_JBGFSM010000005.1, read as the reverse complement.
CATACTCCGGCAAAGCCGAAAGTGGAGTTCATGAATTTATAAACAAAGAAGGTGAAAACCATCTTATTATTCCCATTGGGCTGGTAAGCCTGAACGAGGACAAAAAAATTGTAAGCACAAATGAGATTGACCACCGGACTTTTGCAGAAACCAAGCGGATGGAACGTGGAAGAACGGTAGACAGGGGATATGAAATTATGGTTCTTGATTCCTATAACAGGGACGAAGAAGTTGAATATCCTGAAGACGAAACGCTGTACGACCGCAGGGAATATGATAGACGGGGATAACAACCGGAATCTTAAAATTCAGGTAAGATACTAAGTAAAAAGCCGGCTGATTTTCAGCCGGCTTTTTTTGTGTTCAGAAAGCTTAATTGCTTTCTGCTAAATGTTCCTGGTTTCGAAAAACAAGGTTGTCATCAAATTCGTCAAGTAAAATAATACTATCGGTATGTACTTTTCCTGCAAGGATTTCTTTGGACAATTTATTCAAAACCTCACGCTGTACTACGCGTTTTACCGGCCTTGCTCCAAACTGAGGATCAAACCCACGCTTCGCCAGGAATTTAATGGCTTCATCTGTCGCGTCCAGCACAATATTTTGCTTGGCCAGCATTTTCTTAACACCTCGCAGCTGGAAGTCCACGATTTTTCGGATATCCTTTTGGGTAAGTGGCGTAAACATCACAATATCATCAATCCGGTTTATAAATTCAGGCCTTACACTTTGCTTTAATAAGCCAAGCACTTCGGTCTTTGCGGCCTCCATTGCAGTGTCCGGATCTTTAACGGTTTCAAATTTCTCCTGAATAATGTGGCTACCCATATTGGAAGTCATGATGATAATGGTGTTCTTGAAATCTGCTAAGCGGCCTTTATTATCTGTAAGCCTTCCTTCATCCAGTACCTGAAGCAATATATTAAAGGTATCGGGATGAGCTTTCTCAATCTCATCAAGTAGGACTACAGAGTAAGGTTTCCTGCGCACTGCTTCGGTTAGCTGGCCACCTTCATCATAACCAATATATCCCGGAGGCGCACCTACCAGCCGACTTACAGAATGCCTTTCCTGGTATTCGCTCATGTCTATCCTGGTCATGGCAGATTCATCATCAAATAGATATTCTGCCAGTGCTTTGGCAAGTTCTGTTTTACCAACACCTGTAGTTCCCAGGAAAAGAAAGGAGCCAATAGGCCTGTTTTGGTCCTGTAACCCGGCACGGCTTCTTCTTACCGCATCGCTTACCGCCTGGATGGCTTCTTCCTGTCCAACAACTCTTCTGTGAAGTTCGTCTTCCAGTTTTAGTAATTTCTCACGTTCGCTTTGCAGCATTTTAGTAACAGGAATACCAGTCCATTTTGCAACTACTTCCGCAATATCGTCATTGGTGACTTCTTCCTGGATAAGGGATTTTCCATCCTGCCTTTCAGCTACCTGTTGCTGAAGTTTTTCCAGTTTTTCCTGGGCTTCCTTAATTTTTCCGTAGCGGATTTCAGCAACTTTTCCATAATCTCCTTCCCGTTCAGCCCTTTCAGCTTCAAGCCTGAAATTTTCAATATCAGATTTTGTATTCTGAATATTGTCTACCAGTTCCTTTTCATTTTTCCACTGGGCGTTCAATTCATTTCGTTCTTCTTTCAGGTTTGCCAAATCAGAGCGCAATATTTTCAATTTAGACTCATCTTTTTCACGCTTAATCGCTTCAATTTCAATTTCCAGCTGCATAATCCTCCTGTCCAGTACATCGAGTTCCTCGGGCTTGGAATTAATTTCCATCCTGAGTTTTGAAGCGGCCTCGTCCATAAGGTCTATGGCTTTATCTGGCAAAAACCTGTTGGTGATGTAGCGCTGGGAAAGCTCTACGGCTGCAATAATGGCTTCATCTTTAATTCTTACCTTATGGTGGGTTTCATACTTCTCCTTAATTCCTCTAAGAATGGAGATAGCACTTTCTATATCTGGCTCTTCCACGGTAATTTTTTGAAAACGTCTTTCAAGAGCTTTATCTTTTTCAAAATATTTCTGGTATTCATCTAAAGTAGTGGCGCCAATTGCACGCAGTTCCCCGCGGGCAAGGGCAGGTTTTAAAATATTGGCCGCATCCATAGCGCCCTGGCCACCACCTGCCCCTACAAGTGTATGAATTTCGTCAATAAACAAGATAATATTGCCGTCACTTCCGGTTACTTCCTTAATTACTGCTTTAAGGCGTTCCTCAAACTCTCCTTTATATTTGGCACCTGCAATAAGTGCACCCATATCCAGGGAATAGATTCTTTTATCTTTAAGATTTTCGGGAACATCACCGTCTACAATGCGGTGGGCCAGGCCTTCTGCAATAGCGGTTTTACCGGTTCCAGGTTCTCCAACCAGCATGGGGTTGTTTTTAGTTCTTCGGGATAGAATTTGAAGGATTCTTCTAATTTCTTCATCCCGGCCAATAACCGGGTCCAGCTTACCTTCTTCTGCAAGTTTATTGAGGTTATTGGCATATTTATCAAGGGAATTGTAAGTTTCTTCTGCGCTTTGAGAGGTCACTCGGTCTCCTTTTCGAAGTTCTTCAATAGCTGCCTTTAATCCTTTTTCTGTAGCGCCCTGATCTTTTAAAATCTGTGCGACTTTACTTGAAGATTTAAATATGGCAAGGATAAGATGTTCTATAGAAACATACTCATCATTCATCTTATTTGCGATACTTATCGCCTCATTTACCGTTTTGCCTGCTTCCCTCGAAAGCATGATATCACCCCCGCTTACTTTTGGAAAACTTTGAAGGGTATTATCCAGAATTTGGTTAAACAGGCTTACGTTTATGTTCAGTTTTTTCAGCAGGAAAGGGGCTACATTCTCGTCTACCTTAGTGATGGCTTTAAAAATGTGCTCATTTTCAATCTGCTGATGGCCCATTTCCTGTGCAAGTTGTTGTGCCTGCTGGATGGCCTCCTGGGATTTTATGGTAAAGTTATTAAAGTTCATTTTTGCTGTTTTTTCTTCAGAAGAAGCAATTAATATGCCCTTCAATTAAAACGACATTTTGTCTTGTTGATCATTGAAATTTAGCGACAAAATGGCATTATTGTTAAGTTTATTAAAAAATGCTTTATTAATATGCTATTAAAGTTATTAAGATTTATTTTTACGGAAAAGAGATACTATGGGATTATTTGATAAAATGTTTAAGAGTGAGCGCGACGTGGCTAAGGAAGAAATAAAGCGCGTTCCATGGAATGAATTAACTTCTTTAAGCCAGCTGGACGAAATTGAAGCGGAATCTGAAAAACAACCGGTAGCTATCCTGAAGCACTCTACAAGGTGTGGAATTAGCCGAATGGTTCTAAAGCAGTTTGAAAACGATTATAAAGAAGAATATAGGAATGTAAAGCTGTATTTTCTGGATTTGTTGAATCACCGGGATGTTTCCAATGAAATCACATCCCGTTTTAAAGTGCAACATGAAAGTCCGCAATTACTAATTTTATCTAATGGGGAAGTAGTTCATCATTCCTCTCATCAGGATATACAAGCCGAATCACTGGGTGCTGCCGGGAATTAATCTTTTCAAAGCTTTAGTATTTATTGTTAAAAACTATTAATCTAAGCGCTTAAATATCTGATGATTCGTATTTTCATACCGTAATTTAAATGGAAAACATGGACAAGGAAATTGATATTAAGGAACTTGAAAAAAGATGGGAAGCTATCCGAAATGCTGATAAAGACCGCTCTAAAGAAGAATTTCAGGATGCGACCCAGAAAAAAGAAGACCAGGAAATTGTACGAAATGGCGAATCTGATAAAGTGAAGTCTCAAAGAGAAAGCGATCTTGATTTTAAGGATGTAAAGCGCGAAGGAAAAGAATAATTTATAATATAAAAGCTGCCGGATGGCAGCTTTTTTTGTAAGCCGGAAAAAATACTGCTTTCTATTTCTTTTTGTGCTTAAATACAGGGAGAAGCTTGGTGCGTATTTCACCAAATCCAATCCTTCTGCCTTTGCTTTGGCAATAACCGCGCATAATCACAGTATCGTTATCTTCAATAAATTTCCGTTCGCTACCGTCCTTCAGTTTAACGGGTTCTTTGCCGCTCCAGGTAAGTTCCAGCATAGAACCATAAGATTCTTTATTTGGCCCGGAGATTGTCCCGGAGGCCATCATGTCTCCCGAATTTACAGGGCAGCCGTTTACAGTGTGGTGGGCCAGTTGCTGACTCATGTTCCAGTAAAGGTACTTAAAATTAGATTTGGTAATAGTGGTTTCTTCACTGCCTTCCGGCTGCAGGGCCACTTCAAGATTAATATCAAAGCTCTTTTTCCCTTTATATTGAAGATAAGGCAGCAATTCCTTTTCGGGCTTAGGGCTTTCTGTTCTAAAAGGCTCCAATGCATCCATGGTTACAATCCATGGCGAAATAGAAGATGCAAAATTCTTGGCCAGGAATGGTCCCAGGGGTACATATTCCCATTTTTGAATATCCCGGGCGCTCCAGTCATTAAAAACAACCATCCCAAAGATATACTCCTCCGCTTCGTCTACCGGTATAGGTTCCCCAAGGGGGTTTGCATCTGTCGTGATAAATGCCATTTCCAGTTCAAAATCAACTTTTTCTGAAGGACCAAAAACAGGGGCATCGGCACCAGCCGGCATGGTTTGCCCTTTAGGACGGTGTACCGGAATCCCGCTGGGAATAATGGAAGAGCTCCTGCCATGATATCCAACGGGGATGTGCAGCCAGTTTGGCAAAAGCGCATTGTCGGGATCGCGAAACATAGTGCCCACGTTAGTAGCATGTTCTTTGCTGGAATAAAAATCGGTATAATCCCCAACCTGAACAGGCATTTGCATTTCTATTTCATCTAAGGTGAAAAGTACGGTGGAGCGGTGATCTTTATTTTCTCTTAAAGCAGGATTTTTTTCATCAAAAATATCGGCAATACGATTTCTAACCAGTCTCCAGGTCTTTTTACCGTCAGAGATAAAGTCATTTAAAGTGTCTTGTAAAAATATATCATCAGTAAGGGGAATTCCTTCAAAATAGCCCAATTGGTGCAGTGCGCCCAGGTCTATGGCATAATCTCCTATTCTGGTCCCGATGGTGATAATGTCATCCCTTGTTAAAAAAACGCCAAAAGGGATATTCTGTATAGGAAAATCGGTGTCCTCAGGAATATCAAGCCAGGTTTTCCTCCCCGGATCGTTAGCAGTAATTGACATATAATTTCTTGGTTTTTTGTTAAAATCTAATGTACTCAAATATATTATTTTCCACTAAAGAACCGAATGTATTTGTTATTTTTGATGAATATTTAACGTAAAAAATTATAATGCAACGAGACACAGAACTTTTTAATCTAGTACAACAGGAAAAAGAACGTCAATTAAATGGTTTAGAGCTTATTGCCAGTGAAAATTTTGTTAGTGAGCAGGTGCTGGAAGCAGCAGGATCTGTACTTACCAATAAATATGCAGAGGGTTATCCCGGTAAACGATATTACGGGGGGTGCGAAGTGGTAGATAAAGTAGAGCAGCTAGCCATAGATCGTCTTAAGGAATTATTTAATGCAGACTATGCCAATGTGCAGCCACATTCCGGATCTCAGGCAAATACTGCAGTGTTTGCCACCTGCATGAAGCCAGGGGATAAATTCCTTGGTTTCGATCTTTCTCATGGTGGGCATTTAACCCACGGCTCACCTGTTAATTTCTCCGGAAAGCTTTACAATCCCGTTTTTTATGGAGTAGACAAGGAAACAGGACTTATTGATTATGATAAAGTTGCTGAAATTGCTAAAAAAGAACAACCTAAAATGATTATTGCAGGCGCTTCAGCATATTCCAGGGAAATAGATTATAAAAGATTCCGTGAAATAGCTGATAGTGTTGGTGCTATTTTGTTTGCCGATATTGCACATCCCGCGGGCCTCATTGCAAAAGGACTTTTGAGCGACCCGATTCCGCATTGCCATATAGTAACTTCTACCACCCACAAAACCCTTCGTGGCCCTAGGGGAGGTATCATTATAATGGGAAAAGATTTTGAAAACCCTTTTGGAGAAAAGCTGAAGAACGGCAAACTAAAAATGATGTCTGCAATGCTTAACAGCGGAATTTTCCCCGGCAATCAGGGTGGCCCGTTAGAGCATATTATCGCTGCAAAAGCCGTGGCTTTTGGGGAAGCGCTTACCGATGAGTTTCTGCATTATGCGGTAAGGGTTAAAAAGAATGCTGCCAGGCTGGCCGAGGCCTTTGTGGCCAAAGATTACCAGGTGATTTCCGGGGGGACAGATAACCACATGATGCTCATTGATCTTCGCAACAAAAATGTAAGCGGGAAAGAGGCTGAAGAGGCGCTGGTAAAAGCAGATATTACCGTAAATAAGAATATGGTCCCTTTTGATGATAAGTCGCCCTTTGTAACCTCCGGCATCAGGATTGGTACGGCTGCCGTTACCACGCGTGGGCTGGTTGAAGAGGATATGCCTAAAATTGTGGAATTAATAGATAAAGTTATTTCTAATATAAATGAAGAGGCAGCTTTGGAAAATGTAAAAGCAGAAGTGAATTCTTTAATGCACGGCAGGCCCCTTTTTAAGGCCTAATGGGTAAGCTGAAAAGCTTCTGCAAAATATAAAAGCCACGGATTTTTAAGGATTCGTGGCTTTATAATTAGATTTCTTCCGAAGAAGGTTTAGTACCTTTATTTTAGAAAAACCTGCTTGAGCTCTTCAGAAATTTTTGAAATTTTCTTTGTCTCTTGATTCATCAGGCACCAGGTGGTTTTTGCTTCTACAAGTAACTTCCCGGTTCTTGCGTTTTTAATGTTTACATGTCTAACAGAAGTTACATGCGTGGTATCTCCAATATAAGTTTGCAGAATTAATTCTTCATCTAAAAAAGCCTGCTGCTTATATTTTACCTGGTGTTCCACCACCACCCAAAAGAACTCTTCCTGTTGTTTTAAAGTAGATTTTTTTAACCAGTGTGCCCTGGCCACATCCTGTACCCATTGTACATATTGCACATTATTTACATGCTGCTGCTCGTCCAGGTGCTCAGGTTTTACTTGTATTTTTTGTTCAAAAACATCGGGATTTGACGCCATTATTTTTCTACAATTTCAACTTCAAAAATTTTGTCCCAGTTCTTCCCGGTAACATAGAGCTTATCGGTATCAGGATTATAAGCGATGCCATTAAGCACATCCAGCTTTGGGTGCTGGGTAACTTTCTCCCGTAGGCCTCTAAAATCTATTACTCCTTCAATAACACCATTTTCAGGATTAATAATGGCAACTCCGTCTTTCTGATAGGTATTGGCGTAAATTTTGCCATTTACCCATTCCAGTTCGTTCAGTTTAGAAGATAAGCCAAGATGATGCGCCGGCTGGATGTATGTTTCTTCAGCTAAAGTTTTGGGATCCAGAATCCAGATTTTCTCCGTGCCGTCACTTTTGTACAATTTCTCTCCATCATTGCACAAGCCCCAGCCTTCTTCACTCTGGTTATAGGCAAAGGTCCCGGTTTTCTCAAAATTGTTTAGATTGTAAACCAAACCTTCCCCTTCACGCCAGGTGAGCTGATAGATTTTGTTGTTTAATATGGTAAGGCCTTCTCCAAAATATTGGTCGTCCAGGGATATTTTATTGATTACCTCCCCGGTCTCCAGATTTACTTTTCTTAAACTGGAACTTCCATATTGCCCGGTACTCTCATACAAGGTATCATTATAAAATTCCAGGCCCTGGGTATAGGCATCCTGATCATGCGGATAAGTGTTTATAATATTATAGGTATAAGAAACCGGGGCTTTATTGCTTAATACCTTTATGGTTTTAGTGACTTCCTGTTTTTCACCTTCAGCATAAATATCTGCTTCAATTTGCTGGTTTCCCACCTTATAATCCTGAAGTTTGAAACGAGCACTCCTTCCATTGTTTTCTGCGGAAAGACGTTCGCCTTCAAAAAAGAAGGATACGGAATCAATTTCTTTGTTTTTGGAGTTTTTTAAAGAGACCTGTACCTCTTCTCCCAGTTTATATTCGGCTGCTTTTTCAGAAGTAACCAGGGAAAAACCTGAAGATTTTTTGTCGGAATTACTTCCGCAGGAAAAAGCTAAAAAAGATAAGGTAAAGAGTGCCAGTATTTTAATGTTTTTCATTTTTAAAAGCTGTAAAATATTGGTCTAAATTAACCATTTCTCATGAAAAAACACTTGCGAGAAATCTTAAAGGTTGTATATTTGCACCGGCAAGTCCCACACAACCAGCTCCTGCTGAATCCCCCAGGGCGGGAACGCAGCAAGGGTAGGCGGTCGTAGCGGTGTGATGTGGGTCGCTTGCCATTTTTTGTTTCCGCTATTCTCAATCTTTATCGCATCAATACTTCTTATGAAAACAGATGCCCTTCCAAAAAAAGTAGTGCTAATTACCGGCGGATCTTCAGGGATTGGAAAATCTATAGCTGAATATCTTCAGAAGCGGAATTTCATGGTCTACGCCACCAGCCGGAATCCCGGTAAAATTCCCTCAAGTCTTGTTCCTTTAGTAGCTTTAGACGTTACCAGGAAAGAAAGTATTGCCAAAGCCATAGCTGAAGTACTGCAAAAGGAAGGTAAAATAGATATTCTTATAAACAATGCCGGAGTGGGCATTACCGGCCCTTTAGAAGAAACTCCTGAAGAAGAAATTCAGAAAGCATTTGAAACCAATTATTTTGGACCACTAAATTTGATAAAAGCGGTGTTGCCTTCTATGCGGAAAAACAAGGGGGGCCTTATTATTAATATTACCTCCATTGCCGGGTATATGGGGCTGCCTTATCGCGGAATATATTCTGCTACTAAAGGAGCTTTGGAAATTACTACTGAAGCTTTTAGGATGGAGCTAAAAGATTTCAATATAAAAATGACCAATATTGCTCCTGGTGATTTTGCGACCAATATTGCCGCAGGAAGATACCATGCCCCGGTGCGGGAGGAAAGTCCTTATAAAGTACCCTATGGGAATACTTTAAAGCTGATGAACCAGCATGTGGATGCAGGCAAGGATCCAGAATTAATGGCGAAGGCGGTTTTTAAAGTTATTCAGGAAAAAGATCCTAAAGGGCATTATAAAGTAGGCGAACAGCTTCAGAAAATTTCTATCGCGCTTAAAAGAATTTTACCAGATAAAGTTTATGAGAAGATGCTTTTAAAATTTTATAAATTGTAAATTTGTGAAATTCCGATTTTTCTCAATCTTTTGGGAAATAATGAGTTGAAACTTAAACCAATTTAAAACTAAGATTTAATATGAAATTTTTTATTGATACTGCCAACCTGGATCAGATTAGAGAAGCTGAGGAATTAGGTGTTTTGGATGGCGTAACCACCAATCCTTCCCTAATGGCCAAAGAAGGCATTACAGGAAAAGAAAATATACTTGAGCATTATAAAAAAATCTGTGAAATTGCCACCGGAGATGTAAGCGCAGAGGTAATCGCGACAGATTTTGACGAAATTGTAAAAGAAGGAGAAGAGCTTGCTGCTTTACATGATAGGATAATTGTAAAAGTTCCTATGATTAAGGAAGGGGTGAAGGCTATTAAATATTTTAGTGATAAAGGAATTAAAACCAATTGTACCCTGGTATTTTCAGCCGGGCAGGCGTTGCTTGCTGCAAAAGCAGGAGCAACTTATGTTTCTCCATTTATTGGCAGGCTGGACGATATTTCTACTGATGGCCTAAACCTTATAGGAGAAATTAGGCTTATTTATGATAATTATGGTTTTGAGACAGAAATTCTTGCTGCTTCCATAAGACATACCATGCATGTTATAGATTGTGCTAAAATTGGAGCAGATGTAATGACGGGGCCCCTATCAGCAATCGAAGGTTTGTTAAAACATCCTTTAACCGATATTGGCCTGGAGAAATTTCTGGCCGATCATAAGAAAGGGAATCAATAATTTCCTTCGGAAAAATTTTAAAAGGTTGTCTGCGGGCAGCCTTTTTTTATACGTTCAAATTAAAATACTTCCGTACTTTCCTATTCCTAAAATTTACCTTTTTCAGGTCCCTTCAACAAAGTGATTCCGTTTTTGAAATTACCTGCCGGATCACATCATCCAATTCTTCTGCAGATTGTGACAGGTAATCTAAAAATTCATTCTGTTCCTTTCCGGTGTTAATCTCGGGGAGCAAATTTATAAGGCTTAAGATACGAGAAAGGGGTGCTCGAACCTTATGGGATTGCATCCAGGTAATTTCCTTAAGCAGTTTATTTTGTTGCTGTATTTCCTGGATCATTAGCCTGGAGCGGGTAACGTCCCTGGCTGCTCCAACCACTCTCACCGCTTTTTTATTTTCATCACGCACAATAAATGCTTTATCAGAAACAAAAGCAATGTCCCCGTTGGCTTTGTAAAACCGATAGTGCATTTTCCATTTTTTACGGGATTTGCTTTTCAAGGCTTGCGAAATGGAAGTTTTTACCGCTTCACGATCTTCCGGGTGAACGTTTTTAAACCAAAAATCCTGGAGGGTGGTAGCAGCGCAGTTTTTATATCCAAAAATCTTCTGGTAACTTTTACTCCTGTTCACCTTATCTGTAGCAAGATCCCAATCCCAAATCATTTCTTCAGTAGCTTTCATAGCTATCTTGTACCGCTCGTTGCTGACTTTTACCTGGAGATCTTTTTCTTTTTTTTCTGTAATATCCTGGATAATTCCTTCCAGCATTAATGGTTTTCCCTCTGCATTGGTAACCATTTTAATCCTTTGAAAAACCCATTTTACCTTTCCCCTGGAGGTCAAAATGCGGTGTTCAAAATCTTTAAATTGGTTTGGAGGCAAGGTGGCTTTTAAAAGCTCGCGGTCTTGTGGATGAAATGCCCTGGTGACATTCTCCATAGAGGGCACAAAGGTTTTAGGAGAACGTTCAAAAATTTTATAGGTGGTCTTAGACCATTCTGAAATATTATCTTCTATATTACGGTACCAGTAGCCCAATTTGGCAATACTTTGGGCATATTCCAACTTTTCTGTACTTTCCTGTAACTGCAGTGCTGCATGTTTGGAGGCTGTAATATCTTTTCCTACGGCATACACCAGATTCTCTTCCTTTACCGCGGCGGTTGTCCACGAAATCCATACTGCTTTTCCATTTTTATGAAGAAAACGTGCCTCAAAATTAAAATCTGCATCTTGCTCTCGTAATGCAATAAGATCAGATTTGGTATTATCTAGATCTTCCGGATAAATAAAATCCATAACAGATTTTTGCACCACTTCTTCAGCAGTATAACCTAAAACCGTATGAACGGCAGGATTTATTCGTAATAGCTTACCGCTCCAGTTACCAATACATAATATTTCTCTGGAAAGATTAAAAAAATTGGCAAGTTCTTCATCTTTTTTCTTGTGCAAAATACTTAAGGCAATGTCTTCATTAATTGCCTGTAGCACTTCTGAAGTTCTTGTGCTACAGTATTTTGTAGCAGTGTAAAAGAAACACAGTACACCAATAATTTCACCTGAAGAAATAAGGGGTATGCCATTGGCCGATGAAAAACCAGGATTTTTTCCGATGCTTTTATCCAGTTCCTGGGCATTCCAGAAAAGCGAATTTTCTGAAATTAGTTTGCCATACAAGCTTTTATTAAGTATCGAATTTTTGCTGTAATCTTTATTTTCCATGTATAGCTTCCCGGCATTAGAGGTAGCCATTCGCGCGGCATTGTGTATTTCTTCCCCGTTGCTGGAAGTAAGCCAAAGCTCTCCTGCATCAGCTCCATTATACCTGCATAAAAACTGCAACATTTGCATGAAACCTTCCCCGGGATGTTTACAGCATTGTAATTCTGTTTTAATCCCGTTGAGCAATTTGCCCTGTTCCTGCCGGTTTTCTTCTTCAGTGATATCCTGCAAGGCACCCACAAGGCGAACTGCTCTTCCTTTGTTATCCCTTATTATATACGCACGGTTGGATACGATTGCAACAGAATGATCTGCTCTTAAATACCTGTATTTTTCTTTCCAAACCTGGCATTCTGTTGCATTAACTGCTTGCTTTAAAGAATGGATAACCCTATCGAAATCTTCCGGGTAAATTCTGGTGTAATTTTTCGCATCATTTAAATCATAACAACGGGTGGTGGTTTTATATCCAAAGATATGCCTATACCCTTCGCCCCATTCAAGTTTATTATTGATTAGGTCCAGGTCCCAAAGTGCATCGTTAGTGGCTTTTTTTGCCAGGCGAAATTGTTCATTTGCTTTTGCAAGCTCTTCTTTTTGAAGAAACTCTCTGGTGATATCCCTGGAGTTAATCACATATCCTTTTACCGCAGGATCATCTGTTAAATTAGTGGCAATACATTCCAGCCACTTCCATTGATTATTTTTAGCACGAAACCTAAAAGGGAGCGGGCGAACCTGTTTCGTTTTCTGGAGTTCAAGAAAGCCCGCATAAATACGTTCTTTATCCTTCGGATGGATAAAATTAAAAGCATTCTCATCTATTAATTCTGAAGGGGATATTCCCAGAATTCTCCTGTTACTTTCGCTGGCGAATATAAAATTTGCGTCTTTATCTACAATAGAGATCAGATCTGATCCTTCCTGAACCAGCGCCTGGTAGCGCCGGTTATTTTCTTCAATTTCCTGGTCCTGCCTTATCTTATTAGTAATATCTACAATTACTCCATCTATGTATAATAATTCTCCTTTGGAGGAATATACTCCCGTACCTTGTTCTTCTACCCAGGTGAGTGTACCATCTGCCCGCTGAAGCCGGTATTTTATTCTGAAAAAATTTTTTTGCTGAATTTGATCCAGTGCCTGGTAAGTAATTTCAAGATCTTCAGGAAAAATAATGCTGGAGAAGCTTCTTTTCTCGTTTTTAAGGAAATCTGAGGCAGGATAGCCGGTCAACTCTTTAACCTTAGGGCTCAGGAAGGTCATGGTCCAGTGTTCATCAACTTTACACCTGTAAGCTACCCCGGGAAGGCTGTTAATAAGATTATCCAGGTAATTCTTCGCCTTTTTCCCTTCAGTTTGTTCTTGCAAATCCCGCGTTTTATCCTCGATACTCATGAGGATCATGAAAGCATCGCTGCCTTCAACCGGTATTTTTTTAAGTTCTATTTCATAGGAATTCCTACGCACCTTAGCCTGCTTTCCTTCCGCCACAGAAGTACAGGATAATTTCGAGGGCCCGGCTTCTTTTTCCAAATTTTGAAGCGTGTCTATTAGAAGAGTGCTATTTTGGCGTAAACAGGGAAATTGAAGCATTACCTTTTCACTGAATAAATTTGCACCATGGAGCTGCGATTCTTCTAGCCTTAGAAGCCCTGAAAATTTTTCATTTAAAAGTGAGATATGGTAATCCTTATCTGCCTTCCGCTCCAGGACAACCGATGCTAGCGGAAACATCCTGAAAATGGTTCGCAATTCTTCAATATTCATATAATCCAATTGCGGTATTAGCGTTAGATCCCGGCCGCAAACTTACGGCAAAGCAATTTTATATTTTTTTTAACAAGATATAAAAATTTGATTTTTTCGCAATGTACTTTATCGGAATTTTTGGTCTCTTATTCCATAGAAGAAATAGCTTTCCCTATGTGCAGTTTAACTAATATAGCATTTGTATTGCTTTTATATTTTTAATGTAATTGATAATGTGTAAGTTAAAACTTTAAAATTTTACCTGCTCCAGGTAAAATTCTTCTATTTGATAAGTAATTTAAAGCCTGAAGAGCAAAAAAAATTTTTCTTTCTTGAAAGAAAATTCTTCTATGGAAGATCCTAGAGTTTTCCATTTCCTTTAAACCATATGATAGCATCATCTACGGCAGTGTCTATAGAATGATAGTGCACTCCCAGCTGCACTTTGGATTTACTATTCGAATAAAAATTAGAAAGGCATAAAATTTTCATATTAACAGAAGATAGAGAGGTCTTAATCTTAAAGTACCTTAGCATATCCCCAAGATATCCTGCTGCCAAAAGGGCAAATTTTGGAACCTGTAGCATCAAAAGATTTTTCCTGTTGCTTTTTTCCCGGAGCAGCTTAAAGAAGTCTTTGTAGCTTATATTTTCGTTTGCCAGGAGATAGGCTTCCCCGGGTTTTGCCTTTTCCAGCGATTTTAAAATCCCGTAAGCCACATCCCGAACATCCACAAAATTTTTACCACCGGGAGGATAAAAAACAAAGCGTTTATTAAAGCCCATTAAGATAATCTGTCCTGAACTTGGTTTACCGTCATAAGGCCCAATCATAAAGGTAGGATTAATAAAGTTAATATTGATTTTACCGGAATAGGAGCGCAGCATTTTTTCTGCTTCCATTTTACTGCTGGCATAAAATGCTTTTGTGAACGGAGATTTTGCCGGTGTATCTTCTGTTCCGGGATTTTCTAAAGTTCCATAGCCCATACTGTTGGCAGAACTCACATAAATAAATTTTTTTACTTGCCTGGCAACGGCTGCTCTAATGATATTTTCTGAACCCTCTACATTAACTTTTCTGTAAATCCGGTAATGGGGGATATCCTGGGCTGTGAGGGCTGCAATATGAACAACGGCATCGCAATCTTGCAAAGCCTGCTCCACTTTTGCATAATCAAAGAGATCTGCTTCAACCAATTCAAGAGAAGGATGTGGAGCTAAAAGAAATTTTTCTTTGTTTCTAATAAGTCCTTTTACAAAATGGCCACTTTCCAGAAATAGCTTAATGGTATTGGTGGCAAGTAAGCCGTTTGCGCCGGTAATTAGAATTTTCATTGTTCCGCTCTTTCCATTTCTTTTTTGGCGTTATTGCTAAGAATTGCCGATTTAATAGAGACAGGCAATACATGCAGGAGGAACCATCCCAGCCGGTGCGGCCAGTTAAGTTTAATCACTTTTTTTCTGCGGAATAGCTGTTTGAGAGATATTTTAGCAATTTCAGAAGGAGGAATTAGAAGCAGCTTTGCTCCCATTCCCTGGGTTTCAATTCTGGAAGAAACATCTCCGTTTGTTTTCATGGGTCCCGGGTTTAATACGCTAAAAGAAATGGGCCTGCCTGAAAATTCGCTTTGAAGGCTTCGGGTAAAGCTGTACACGAATGCTTTTGAAGCGGGGTACACCGTTTTATAGGCAATAGGACACCATGCCGCCATGCTGGAAACATTTAAAACATAGGCAGGTTCATTTTTCAGCAAGGCCGGAAGAAGCTGATGCGTAATAAGGGCAGTGGCTTTCACGTTAAGGTCCAGCATTTTTTCTATATAATCTGCATTAACTTCTAAAAAGCGTTTATTCCCTCCAAACCCCACATTATTTATAAGAATGTCAATTTCATAATTGTCATTTATCCATGAAGTTAATTCCATTACATTGGTGGTTATGGTAAGGTCTGTCTCCCGATAATGCACCAGGCATCCCATTTGTTCAATTTGTTCAGCAAGTTGTGCCAGGCCTTCTCCCGGCAGGCTGGTAAGGATTAAATTGTTTTCTTTTTTTGCCAACTCAAGTGCAAAAGCTTTTCCAAGTCCCTGGCTGGCCCCGGTAACTACTGCATAAATAGGATGGTTGCTACTATTCATTATTTGGTGAGGTTGTTTTTGGTGTAAAATGAGTATACAATTAAAATTAAAGAATGGCGCATGGTTATTCCTTAAAAATTCCATAAAACAAGAAGTAGTAGCTACTTTACATAAATTTAGGATCTTTAAAAATACGCGGCTTTATTCTTTCAAATTCTCAGATAGTTCAAAGAATTTCCGGAATTTCTAATCTTGAACTTAAAAAATTTAAATTTAAAGCTGTCTTTTCTTTAACAGAAACGGCACATTGGCTTTAGGAAATAAATTCTTTTGAATAAAAATCGGCTTCTGTTATTGAAAATATAAAAGCTGCAGATATAATTTTTTGAGACCTTTAATAATGAGTTAAAAATCTTAGTTTTGATACTAAATTTTAAACCCGGAAGACACTTTTTTCAGCATGAAAACCAAGACCAATTATGTGATAGATTTTGACAGCACGTTTACGCAGGTAGAAGCCCTGGATGTGCTGGGAGAAATTTCCCTGGAAAACGATAAAAACAGAGACCAGCTTTTGGATGATCTAAAGTCACTAACAGACCGTGGAATGGAAGGCGGCCTTGCCTTTAGGGATTCCCTGAAGCAGCGACTTGATTTACTTAAAGCTGAAAAAAGCCACCTGGCCCCTCTTATTGATAAATTAAAAGGCAAGGTCTCCTCTTCTTTTGTGCGCAACGAAGAATTCTTTCAAGATAACCGGGACCATATTTACATTATTAGCAATGGATTTAAAGAATTTATTGTGCCTATTGTTTCTGAATATGGCATAAAGCCAGAAAATGTTTTTGCCAATACCTTTATTTTTGATAAATCCGGAAAAATTACCGGCTTTGATACCAGCAATGTACTTTCCTCGAACAACGGCAAAGTTGCGCAACTAAAGGCACTGGACCTCAAAGGGGATGTTTTTGTAATTGGAGACGGTTATACCGATTATGAGATTAAAGCTGCGGGGTTGGCCAATAAATTCTATGCCTTTACTGAAAATGTGGAAAGAGACAGTGTGCTTCAAAAAGCCGATCATATTACTCCAAGTTTAGACGAATTTTTATACCTCCATAAAATGAACAAAGCGATTTCTTATCCAAAAAACAGGATTAAAGTATTACTTCTTGAAAATGTGCATGAAGATGCCGTGGCCATTATGAAAAATGAAGGCTATAACGTCTCCACTTATGGAGGAGGATTGGATGAAGATGAACTTGCCGAAAGAATAAAAGATGTTTCTGTTCTTGGAATCCGCTCTAAAACACAACTTACTAAAAAAGTGCTGGACAATGCACAGCGCCTTATAGCGGTTGGGGCTTTTTGTATTGGGACTAACCAGATAGATTTGGAAGAATGCCTTAAAAAAGGAGTGGCTGTTTTTAATGCGCCCTACAGCAATACCCGCTCTGTGGTGGAACTGGCTATTGGGGAAATTATTTTGCTAATGCGCAACCTGCCAGATCGTATAGCCGAAATGCACCAGGGCAAATGGAATAAATCTGCTAAAGGAAGCCACGAGGTAAGAGGTAAAAAATTGGGAATTATAGGTTATGGCAACATTGGATCCCAGCTGTCTGTAGTGGCAGAAGCTATAGGATTTGATGTATATTATTATGATCTGGTGGAAAAACTTGCCCTGGGAAATGCCACTAAATGCAACAGCTTGCAGGAGCTTTTGGAAACCGCAGATATTGTAACACTTCATGTAGACGGAAGAAAGGAGAATAAAAACCTGATAGGCGAGGAGCAGTTCCGGCAAATGAAAGAGGATTCTTATTTTCTCAACTTAAGCAGGGGACAGGTGGTAGATGTAGCCGCCCTTAGCAGGCATATTGCTTCCGGAAAAATAAAAGGAGCCGGGGTGGATGTGTTTCCGAAAGAACCAAAAACAAATGAAGAGTCTTTTGAATCTGAACTATGTGGACTCCCAAATGTAATATTAACCCCGCATATTGGAGGAAGTACCCAGGAAGCCCAGGAAAATATCGGGAATTTTGTACCAGGAAAAATAATAGAATATATTAATACCGGGGGAACCACCAATTCGGTTAATTTCCCCAACCTACAATTACCAACCCTGGAAAATGCCCACAGGCTAATTCATATTCACCATAACAAACCCGGAATTATCGCTCATATAAACCGGATTTTGGCAGATAACGATATTAATATTGTTGGCCAACATCTAAAAACCAATGAAACCATTGGCTATGTAATCACAGATATTGATAAAGCCTATGATGCTGAAGTAATTCAGGAACTAAAACAAATACAGGGCACCATAAAATTCAGGGTACTTTATTAGCAGACGATAAGTGTACAAATCCTGAAGTCAAATTTTTGTTAAAAATTTTGAATTAAGCAGTTCTTTTGTAGTCTTTTATAAAAAGAAACAGGAGAAAAATGGTCAAATTCAACCCACAGAATTCTTATCCGCCTTTTGAGGAAAAGCTGAATATTATTTCCCATGGCTTCGGCTTTGGACTTAGTATTCTTGGCCTTGTTCTTTTAATTCTGCGCGCCAATGATTATGGGGAAATGATACACCTTATAAGCATCCTTATTTTTGGCGCAAGCATGGTCCTGCTTTATGCTGCTTCTACATTTTACCATAGTGCCAGGGGCAAAAAGCTACGGTACAGGCTAAATATTCTCGACCATTCTTCAATTTACGTACTTATTGCAGGTACTTACACGCCATTCGCGCTGGTTACACTCAATAATACCATAGTGGGATGGATTATATTTGGAGTGATATGGGGAATGGCGCTGCTGGGGATAATCCTGAAACTTTTCTATACCGGCAGGTACCAGACTCTTTCTACCATAATGTATGTGGTGATGGGATGGATTGTTGTGTTTGCGGTAAAACCCCTTGTACAGAATTTAAGCTTTAACGGGCTGTTATGGCTTTTGGCCGGCGGTGTATCCTACACCATAGGAGCGGTTTTATTCAGTTTGGACAGGATAAAATTTAATCATGCAATTTTTCATATTTTCGTGCTTTTTGGCACCTTTTGCCATTTCCTTTCCATTTATTATTACGTGCTTCCTTCGGGGTAACAACAGGAGCTTCTTATATCTCCAAATGGTTTAGTGTAGACTGGAAAATGTATAATGTAGATTGTCAATTGTGGACTGAGTAATGTAGATCGTATAGTATAGATTGAAATCTGTAGGCTACGCCACCTCCAAAAGCCAGGTTTAATGATGCTTACCCTTAACTCAACCCACAACTCACAACCCCAAACTTCTAACTACGCACTCTGAACTCTGATGAACTCCACACTCCTAACTTTTTTCTCCCTTAGATTTCGCTGATTTCCGCAGAAAAAACATCCACAAACTCCCAACTCAAAACCCCAAACTCACAACTCACAACTTTTATTTCTCCCTCAGATTTTGCTGATTTCCGCAGAAAAAACATCCACAAACTCATAACTCATAACTCATAACTCCCAACTCACAACTCCGAACTTCGAACTCACAACTCCAACCTCTACCCTCTAACTTCCAAACTACTATATCCCTGGCCGTTCCTTTTTAACTGAATTTGTGTGGCAATACGTTCCTTTAAGGAGTCTACATGACTAATAATACCTATGGTTTTTGAAGATTCGGCCTGCAGTTTCTCTAAGGTATCTAAGGTCTGGTCCAGCGTTTCAGGATCCAGAGTGCCAAAACCTTCATCAATAAAGAGGCTGTTAATTTCCACATTTTTAGAGGCAAGGTCAGAGAGTGCCAGGGCCATGCTAAGGCTCAGGATAAAAGTTTCGCCGCCGGAAAGCGTTTTTACTGAACGTCTTTGCCCGCCCATATGTTCATCTATCGCCACAAGGCCATCATCTTCATCTTCTGCGGGTTTATCTATACTGTAGCGGTCGCTCAAGTCTTTAAGCCGCACGTTTGCAAGGCGCAGGAGTTGCGCCAGGCTGAGGTCCTGGGCAAAATCATTAAAATTTTTGCCCCGGGAATCGCCTATAAGTTCGTTTAGCAGTCGCCATCTCCTCGTCTTTTTCTCCTTTTCGGCAATTTGGGTTTGTAGATAGGAAAGGCGCTCCAGGTTTTCATCATGATTTTTAAGCAGTCGGTGAATTTCCTTGCATTCATCGCTTATATTTTTGAATTTCTCCTTTTTTTCCTCCAGTTCTGTGTGCAGCATAGAATTTTCTTTTTTCACATCCATTTTCTTTGCCGTTTCCAGCTGGGAATGCAACAGTTTTAAGGTGGCTGCCAAATGATCTATTTGCTGCTGGAGGCTGGCCTTTTGAGTGCGCAAGGCATTACATTCTGCCTCGGGCATCAAAGCAGCAAATGCTTCAGCAGTATTTGTGAAGCCTTTATCAGCTATTTTGGAGGCTAAATTATTTTGTAACTTCTCCTTTAAAGCCATTTTTTCTTCAGAAGACTTAGATATTTCCTTTGCCCGCTCCCCGAAATTTTTCTGCTCTGCACGTAAATTTATCCAGGTGTTTTGCAGTTGCTGAAAATCCCTCTGGATGTTGTCCCCGGAATACAATTGCAATAATTGGTCTTTAAGCTGCTTTCCCTCTTCCAGTATTTCCTGGAGATTTTTTAGAAGCGGAATACTCGCGGCGACCGATTTTAATTGCTTCTGCGTTTGCAGGTAATCTTGCAGAACGTCCAATTGCTGCTCTATAGAATTACAGGATTTTTCCCACCCGGCATAATTTTCTAATTTTGGAAGTGTAGCGTATTTTTCAGAAAATTTTGCCTCTTGCTCATTTGCTACTTTTTCCAGCTTCCGTGAATTTTCATTCAATTCCTTTAGCTGTTCTCTACTATTGTTAAAATTAAGGCTATAGGCACTCAATTTTTGATTCCATTCCTGTAGCAGGGCCTCAGTTTCTTTTATCTGCCTGTCCTGTGCAGGATCTTTTTCCGGCAGACCTTCCGCAAAGGGATGGTGCGTAGCACCACATAAAGGACACGCTTCTCCTTCCTTTAAATTATGGCGGTGCTCTTTGAGGCTGGCTCTTAACAGTTGGTTTTCTTTCTTTAAGTTTAGGTTTTCAAGCTTGCTTTTATAAAGTATTACCTGTTTTTCTGCATCTTTTATTTCCGCAGGCAGAGTTTGCAATTGGGGCTGTAATTTCTCTTTTTCGATCTTCAGCTTTTCCTTTTCTTCGGAAGTTTTTTCAATGCTGAAAAAATCACGGGTGGCTTCCCTGGTAAGTCTTAATTTATGCTGAAGTTGTTCCTTTAGTATTGCGGGTTTTTCCAGGTCTAAGCCAGAAAGGGATCCCTTTAAATCCTCCGACTTCCTGAAAAGTTTATGCTGAAGCTCCTTTAATTCCGTTTCATTTTCCTGGAGGTTTTGCTCATTCAGCTGAAAGGGCAAATCTTTAGTTTCTGAAATAAATTCTGACCTCCTGATCTTGTATTGGTTTTGCCGGTTTTGTTTTTTGCTTTCAATCTCCAGTACTTTATTCCTGAACAATTGAAGTTTTTGCTCCAGGTCTTCCGCAGCAACCTCTTCGTTTATAAAAGTTGAAACGCTACTTTGGAGCTTTTCTATTTCCGCGGAATTTTCGGCAGCTCTTTTCTGGTTATTGCTGAATTCGTTCTCCAGCTTTTCTATTTCATTTTTCAACAGTTTCCACGACCTTAATTCATCTGAAAAATCCTGCACTTTTTCATGCTGTTTTAAAGGGAAACCATGCTCTTTTTCAAAAGTTTTAAGCTGTTCATCTGCTCTGTATTTTTGCTTCTCTAGCCGCTGGATTTCCTGCTTTTGTTTTTCAATATGTTCTTTAAGTTCTATTGCTTTTTGTAAAGTGCCAATTTCCTTTTGAAAGTTTTCACAAACCAGGGTTTTCTGCTCAAACTGAGAAGAATGCTCTTTATGTATTTTTTCTTCCAGCAGGTTTTGCCGGATGATCCTTATTTCCTGTTGCTGTGCCTCAATATCCCGGGTTACCTCCCGGTTTTTTTCAAAGGCCTTTATGCCTAATTGCCGGTATATTCCGGTGCCGGTAATTTTTTCCAGCAATTCTCCTCTTTCCTCTTTTTTAGCGCGTAAAAATTGGGCAAATTCTCCCTGAGCCAATAAAACAGATTTAATAAACTGGTCATAATTAAGGCCGATAAGGGATTCATTTTTTGCCGGGACATCAGATTTTTTGAGATCCAGGAGGGTATTTTGTGTTATATTGGCAATTTGCATTTCATAATCCCGTAAATTATTATTCCGGTTAGTAGAAATGCTCCATTGGGAAGCATATATTCCGCTTTTGCATTCGTAGGTCACCCTGGTATATGCCTCTTTTTGATTGCGGGTAAGAATGGCACCTTTAGAAATAATTTCTCCTTTTGTAATTTTTCCCAACCTTGGCACCTGGTTAAAAAGTGCCAGTGAAATCACATCTAGAATAGTACTTTTCCCACTGCCCGTAGGTCCGGTAATGGCAAAAAGCGAACTCGCAGTAAAAGGGGCCGCCGTAAAATCTATAAGATGAGTCCCCTTTAAGGAATTAATATTTTGAAATTCTATTTTTAAAATTTTCATTTTTAAGCATTTTCACTTTGGTGAACTTCTTGTAAAAGTTCATTGAATGCAGCCTTTAGTTCTTCCTGTGTTTCAACATCATATTTCTGCTTTTCAATAAGCTGTGAAAAAATGTCTTTTGGAGTAAGATCTTCCAACGGTTGCGAATTTTTGTACAATTCGGTTGCTCCTTTAATTTGCTGCAGGAAAGTGGCACGGTGTTTTACAATTTCATATCCTGCTGCATGAAAATTGGAAATAAGTTCATCCAGTTCAAAAATTTTCCGTGCGTTATAGAGATTTTCTTTTAATTCTACTTCAATTAATGAATCGAGTTCAAATGGTTCTTCAAGAGAACTAAGTTTAAGCCTGAGTTCTTCAATAGTGCCGCTAATTTTCAGCAGTTTTCTAAAGGCAGGAACAGGAATATTCGCCGGGATCCAGCCGTTTTTGGTATCCAGTAATAACAGCCTTTTTTCATCTTTTCTTTCACTAAAGGAAAGCGGGATGGGAGAACCACTATAAAATACTGGTACCGCAGCAGAGATTCTTTGAGGCTTATGAATATGTCCAAGGGCTATATATTTAAAATAACTTCCAAATTGCAGCGCATTAAAAGCAGCCTGATTCCCTATTTGTATATCCCGCTCACTGTCTGAAGTTTCAGATCCCGCGGCAAACAAATGTCCCATGGCAAGAGCGGGAACGCCGGGATAATTCTTTTTACAAATTTCAGCAGCTTCCCTGAAGGTATTTAGGATTCCTTTGCGGATTGCTTCCAGGCGGTCTTCATAAGTAGAACCTTCAGTGGCGTTGCGCAGGTCTGAGTCTCTTAAAAATGGAATAGCAGCTATAACCACCTCGGTTTTGCCATTTCTTTTAAGGGGAACAATGCAATCTTCCAAATTGGGCGGCAGGCCTCCAATGACATGCATCTCAAGTTCCCGCAAAATCTCTTTTGGGGCATCAAGCATAGCCGGGGAGTCGTGATTTCCACCGGTTAAAATAATTACGCAGTCCAGTTTACGCAGCTGCATTAGCGCTTTGTAGTATTGTTTTCTGGCTTCTGAAGAAGGATTGGCAAGGTCAAAAATGTCACCGGAAACCAGCAGCACATCCACCTTGTTCGTACTTATACAGGTACACAGCCATTTTATGAATAAATCAAAATCGGCATAAAGATCATGTTTATGTAATTTTTTACCAATGTGCCAGTCGGCCGTATGAAGGATTTTCATGGGTTCTTTCTGTAATTACTGCAGGAAAATTCTGAAGTGGAAAGATATTATATAAAAGTCAGTCTTTAAAAAATGAAAGAAAAGAATTCTCCTGTACTGCTTTTATTGAAGCAGAGAGGAGCAGTAAGGGCGGGAGCAGGAATTTAATATAAATGCAACAAAGTATTATGCTCTGTTTAACTGAAATGGATGTAATTCATTGTTAGCTTTATGATGATAACCAATAAAAACAATGAGTTATGAAAGATTTGAAAGATTTATTTGAGCATCAGTTAAAAGACCTGTATAGTGCAGAGTCACAATTGATAGAAGCACTGCCAAAAATGGTTAAAAATGCAAGTGACGGCGAACTTAAAAAAGCATTTGAAAGCCATCTTGAAGAAACCAAAGAGCATAAGAAACGTCTTGAAGAAGTTTGTAAAGAATTGGGAATAAAACCTACCGGCGAAAAATGTAAAGCCATGGAAGGACTTATAAAGGAAGCCGAATCTTTCCTTAAAGAAGATGCCGATGATGATGTACGAGATGCCGGGCTCATAGCAGATGCCCAGCGGGTAGAGCACTACGAAATTTCGGGTTATGGGACAGTAGTTAGATATGCTAAAGAATTGGGCCATGATGGTTTGGCAAAAAAATTACATAAAACCCTGGAAGAAGAATATGGGGCAGATGATAAATTAAATAAACTGGCTGAAAGCAGGTTGAACCGGGAAGCAAAATAAGATAAACGTTCCGGAAATGAGCGGCTGGAAATAATTATTACCTTCATTTCCATCATTATATGTTAATTCTTTTAGCTTTTGTTGAAGATAGCTTTTTCTACTGGATTAAGTACTTGCATAAATTTTTTGCATAGGCAGCGTTCTTTTAAATGGTAAATCTTCTGTTTAAAGGGAATATGGGATTCATAAAGAAGTACTAAGCAGCTTATTAGAAAAGTATTGTAGCTCATTTTTAGGCTAAATGTAAAATTACTAACGGGTAGCGTTGCAAAAACGTTAATACCGAAAGCATAAGAGTTATGGAAGGCCAAACAATTTTAACAATTTTTAAGAAAAAAATCTGAAAATTAACAAAATAAGGAAATATAATTATTTTTTCTTAAATCTATAAGAAAGTGGTAAACTAATAATATTTGAAGGTGTTCAGGAAGAAGCTGGGATAGAGCAGCATTTTTCTTTATTAAAAATTGGGGTTAAAAAAGTTAAAATACTACATAATGGCTTTTTTCGGGGTTAAATTTAGATATGATTTTTTTAAAGGTCATTCTAATTAATAAACCACCGAATAAATTTTAAAAGCCATGGGATGTCGGGAAAAAACAATCAGGATTCTTGAAAAATTAAAAATCAGGAATCTGGCACATCAAAAGGATTATCAGCATGTGGCGTACCAGAGCAAAAAGCTAATGATTAAGTCATTTTTCTTGAAGCTTGCGGGCCAGAAGAAAGAATTTGCGGCAAAATTACAGGCCCAGATTGTAGCCTTACAAGATGAATTGCTGCCTCATGAGAAATTTCAGTTACGCATGGGTGTCACTGGTGATTTTCCGGCTCTGTTTCATGTCTCCAGGTATGAAAGGCAGGGCTTGATTAAAGAATGTTACAGGAGGGAAAAAAAGAGCCTCCAGTATTACAATTGCGCACTTTCACAGGTAAATCGTGGAAGTATACGTGAATTGCTGTTAGCTCAAAAGCACAAAGTTTATCTGTGTCTTAGAGAGATAAAATGTATGGGTATCAGGATCTATGAAATTGAAGATGAATCTGATGAAGTTTCATTTGAAATTGAAGAAAAATTTTCTTCCTGAAGTTCCCATAAATCAATCTTTATCAAAGGCCTGTGTTAAATTCTTAAACAGGCCTTTATTTTTGTATAACCAATTAAATTATAATACATGATAGAAGGATCTTTATGGAATTCGTATTCAGATGAAACTATTACTTACCCTAAATTAAAAGGAGACATAGCCGTTGATGTTGCTATTGTGGGTGGTGGAATAACCGGTATTAGTACTGCGCAGGCTCTTGCTGAAAGAGGTTATAAGGTTGCAGTTCTGGAAGCAAAAAGTGTTGGAAAGGGCACTACTTCGCACAGTACCGGTAATCTATATGTGATAATAGACCAGCTGCTTTCCTCCTTAAAATCCAAGTACGATAAAGAAGTCGTGAAAAAAGTTATTCTCTCCCGCTGGGATGCGCTTAAAAAAATTGAGCAAAATGTGGAAGCTTTTCAAATAGATTGTGACTTTAAGAAACAGCCCCTGTTCTTATTTGAAGATGCCAATAGCATGAAAATGCTGGAAGAAAAAAAAGTAGCCAAGGAAATTGAGTTTGAATTTTTTGAGCTTACTAAAACATTTCCATTAGACCACGATGATGGTATGAGAATAGAAGATCAGGCCCAATTTAATCCGCTCCTATATATACAGGGCTTGGCCAGTGCCATTGAAGGTGAAAACTGTAAAATATATGAGCAAACCATCGTCCGGGCCATAGAGGAAGAGGAAGACAGGGTACTGGTACACACCCCTGGCGCCATAGTTTCTGCTCAATACGCTATTCACGCCACCCATACTCCTAAAGGAATGGAAATGCAATATCACACCGCTTTAGGGCCTTACCGCGAATATGGGATAGCCGCCAAACTTCATTCCCCCGATTATCCTGAAGGAATCTTTTGGGGATATTACCATGATAAAAAATATTCGTTGAGATCTTATTCACGAAAGGGAGAACAGTACCTAATAGCCGTTGGAAGCCCACACAAAATGGGGCAGGCTAAAGATAATAAAGAGCATGTAGAAGATCTTAAAAATTTTATTCAGAAGAGATTTGATATTTCTGAGTTTACTCATGTATGGGGTGGACAAAATTATAAGCCTGCAGATTTGCTTCCTTATATAGGAAGAAAAAAGACCAATTCCCGCGAATTTGTGGCCACAGGATTTTCTACAGACGGATTAGTTTACGGTACACTTTCAGCATTAATTCTGGCAGATCAAATTGAAGGGAAATTTAACCCTTATGAAGAACTATATAGAGCGGCAAGGCATAATCCCGCAAAATCTGCAGGGAAGTTTATTAAAGAAAACGTAAATGTGGCCGGAGAATTTATAAAGGATCTGGTTTTTAAAGGAGATGATGAGGATCTAGTGGGAATACCTCCGGGGGAAGCTGCCGTTCTCACACGCAATGGAGAAAAATTAGCAGTGTACAAAAAAGAAGATGGATCGCTAAGTATACTCTCGGCACTTTGTACACATATGGCTTGTAGGGTACACTGGAATAATGTTGAAAAGAGTTGGGATTGTCCCTGTCACGGCAGCAGGTTCAATACTACGGGAGAAGTAATAGAAGGGCCGGCCTATATTCCCTTAAATAAAATTGAAATAGATAATAAATAAGAATCAATTATGAGCAAGAAGATGAAGCAAAGTGATGACAGTATGCCTATTCCAATGACTTCCTTTAGAAGTGGTAAAGGGGAAGAAATTCGTGATGATGTTTATTACTACACCAATCAAATAGTTAATATTGTAATGATTGGCAAACCGAAATCTCAGGATTGGGTGCTGATAGATGCGGGTTTGCCCAAATCTGGGAAAGAAATTTTAAATGTTGCTGAAGAAAGGTTTGGAAAAGGTACAAAGCCTAAAGCAATTATCCTTACCCACGGCCATTTTGACCATGTTAGTAACCTGGTATATTTAATAGATCACTGGAATGTTCCTGTTTATGCTCATCCCCTTGAATTTGGTTATTTAACAGGAGAGAAAAAATACCCCGAACCAGATTCTTCTGTAGAAGGAGGATTGCTGGCAAAGATTTCTTCCGTCTATCCACACGAGCCTATAAACATTAAAGCCGTTTTAAAGGAATTGCCGGCAGATGGAAAAGTGCCGGAATTAGCTTCATGGAAATGGATTCATGTTCCGGGACACGCGCCCGGACAAATTGCACTTTTTAGGGAAAAAGACAGAACCCTAATTGCAGCAGATGCGTTTGTTACCGTAAAACAGGATTCCTTCTATAAGGTGCTGGTTCAGAAAAAAGAAATAAACGGTCCTCCGGTATATCTGACTACTAATTGGGAGCAGGCAGCAGAATCTGTAGCTAAGTTGCAGGCATTAAATCCAGAGGTTGCCGTAACTGGTCATGGAGAGGCTATTAAAGGAAAAGAATTAAGGGAAGGATTAATGAATTTAAGTACTAATTTTAAAGAACTTGCCGTTCCCTCTCACGGGAAATTTGTAAAAGACGAACGAAAAAAATAAAGCATTTAAAAAAAAGCACCTTGAGCCGTGAATAAAATTAACTTTTTTTTATGTTTTTAAATGCATCTTCAGTAGCAGCAGCTACCGCCACTAAAGGCTTCATCTCCTATATAAGCTTCTATGGCATCTAATGATATTAAGAAATCTTTACAACTGCTTTAGGAGTATTTATTATGGATCTAACTTAAATTTGAAAGTCAAAGAAGATCGGTACCTCCCAAAGGACAAGGGATTCAGCTTTAAAGCTGTTTTCTTTTTTTCGGGAAATTATAATTTTTCAGGTTTTATTGAAAAGCAAAAGCTGTTTTTCAATTGTCCCCGTTCCTGATGCTTTTAAAGATGTTAATAGCTCTATAATATAGTTAAAGAAATTAATGCAAGCAGGCAATTTATCTGAAAATATATTAATAACCGGTGGGGCTAATGGAATTGGCCGCGCCGTCGCCAGGAAATTTTCTAACGAAAATTACCGGGTGGCTATAGCAGATGTTGAAATTCCCCGGGAGCAGGAAGAATGCCTTTCTTTCTTTAAAACCAATGTAAGTGATCCTGTAGATGTTGCGAATTTATATGATGAGCTTATTGATACTATAGGACATCCCGGAATATTGGTCTTAAATGCCGGAAGGGGAATTCAGGAAAAATTGTTTGAGGGTGATCCCGGAAAATGGCAGGAAGTGATAAATACCAATTTAATGGGGGCGCTTAGATGCATAAGAGCCTTTGTGCCGGAAATGATGAAGCGCCAAGAAGGCCATGTTATTATTGTGTCTTCTGTTTCAGCCGGCCAGCCGCATCCTTCAGGCGGCATATATGCGGCTACAAAAACTGCTCTGGAGATTATTGCTGATACCCTTCGATTAGAAACTCTTCCGCATATTAAAGTTACTGTAGTAAGTCCAGGAGTAACCAATACCAATTTTTTTGAAAATCAAATTTCCGGGTATACCAGCGTAGAAAATCTGGAAATGGGATTTCTTGCACCTGAAGATATTGCTGAAGATATTTTTTACGCGGTAAATCAAAAAGGAAGAAGTATTAATAAAATAATTACAAGACCACTAAAGCAAAGTTTTTAACCAACCAAAAAAAATTAAATGAGTAAAAAAATCTTAATAACCGGAGGAGCAGGATTCATTGGCTCACACCTTGCAGATGAATTACTATCCAAGGGTTACGAAGTGCGTGTGCTGGATAACCTCTCTGAACAGGTGCATGGGAAGGAGCGTAAAAAACCCTCCTACCTTAATTCTGAAGTAGAGTTTTTAATGGGAGATGTAAGAGATAAGGAAGCAGTAGAAAAGGCTTTGGAAGGGATTCATGCTGTTTTCCACCTTGCTGCTATGGTGGGAGTAGGGCAAAGCATGTATCAAATAAGGGATTATACCGCAGTTAATAATGTGGGAACCGCAACACTTTTAGAAGCTCTTATAAATCATCCCGTAGAAAAGCTGGTGGTGGCTTCCAGCATGAGTATTTACGGGGAGGGCCTTTATAAAGATGGGAAAGGAAACCTTGAAATGGAATGTGAACGAAGGCTTGAAGATCTTAAAAATGACCGGTGGGAAATGTATAAGGATGGAGAAGAATTAGAGCCTGTACCAACTCCGGAAAGCAAAAAACCAAATCTAGCCTCGGTCTACGCCCTTTCAAAATATGACCAGGAAAGGCTGGGGCTAATTACAGGAAAGGCATACAACATCCCTACCACTGCCTTGCGGTTTTTTAATGTTTATGGAACCCGCCAGGCTTTATCTAATCCTTACACCGGGGTACTTGCCATTTTTGCTTCGCGTCTTTTAAATAATAATCCTCCAATGATTTTTGAAGATGGGAAGCAAAAAAGAGATTTTATACATGTAAAAGATGTGGCCAGAGCCTGTAGGCTGGCAATGGAAACTCCAGATGCTGCCGGAGAAGTTTTTAATATAGGAAGTGGAAATCAATATACAATTACCCATATTGCAGATAAACTGGCCTCGGTTATGGGCAAGGATATTTCACCTGAAATTACCGGAAAATATAGGATTGGTGATATTCGTCACTGTTTTGCAGATACCGCAAAAACCAAAGAAATTTTAGGTTTTGAACCTGAGGTTCAATTTGAAGAAGGATTATTTGAACTTGCCGAATGGTTAAAAGGCCAGATTGCAACAGATAATGTTAGTAAGGCTAGCAGCGAACTTTCTTCAAGAGGATTAACCGTATAAACCAACCGTTATGCAAAAGAAACAAGTTACCTCCACTCCGGTTTTAGGAATATTAGAATGGTTCAGGCCAGGAGAGTACCAGGAAGTGGAAAATACTATAGAAGATCTTAAAAAACTTAATATTACACATCTCAGGACTGGAATTTCCTGGGCAGACTGGTATGTGGAAGGTACTGAAGAATGGTACGACTGGCTTTTTGCCACACTTGGTAAGCATGTAGAAATACTACCATGCTTCCTCTATACACCACCTTCCATAGGAGAAGCACCTAAAACCTCTTCCCCACCTAAATATGCAAAATCCTATGCCGATTTTATTGATCTTATGATCAATAGATACGGACAATATTTTGAATGGGTGGAGCTTTGGAACGAGCCTAATAATAAGGTGGAATATGATTATACCATGGATTTTTCTTGGCATAAGTTCACCAAAATGATAGATATGGCTGCCTACTGGGCCAAGGAAAAAGGTAAAAAAACAGTGCTTGGCGGGATGAGCCCCATAGATCCCAACTGGTTGCAGATGATGGCAGAAAGAGGAACTCTGGAAAATATCGATGCGGTAGGAATTCATGGTTTTCCTCATGTTTTCGATCAGCAATGGAGTGGATGGGAAGAAAATATAAAACAGGTAAAAAAAGTCCTTAGCCGTTTTGATCTTGAAAAGGAACTATGGATTTCAGAAGTTGGATTTTCTACCTGGCAGGACGATGAGGTAAAACAATTTGAAGAATTTAAAAAGGTTATTAATACTACTGCAGATCGTGTGTACTGGTATAGCCTGAATGACCTTCATCCTAAGAATCCTACTGTGGGAGGGTTTCACCTGGATGAAAGGGAATATTATTTTGGCTTAAAGAAAACAGATGGTACTAAAAAGCTACTTTATAAACTGCTGGAGAAGCATGGGCTGGAAAATATTCATAACCATTCCTATATTAATAAGCAGTATCACATACAAACCGATGAAAATTACAGCCTTATAACAGGAGGTGCCGGATTTATAGGGACCAACCTCGCAAAAAGGCTTCTGAGCGAAGGTAAGAAAGTAATGATTTTTGACAGCCTTTTCAGGGATGGGGTGGAACAGAACCTGCAATGGCTTCAGCAAAAATATGGAGATAAATTGATTGTGCAGATTGCCGATATTAAAGAAAAATGGGTTCTGGAACAAAGTGTGAAATATGCTAATGAAGTGTTTCATTTCTCATCACAGGTAGCGGTTACTACATCACTTACCAATCCTGTGCTGGATTTTCAGGTGAATATGGAAGGTACTTTTAACCTGCTGGAAGCTATTAGAAAATCTCCTCATCAGCCACCACTGCTGTTCACTTCCACAAATAAGGTTTACGGAGATTTGAACGATTTAAAAATGGAGCCGAATGAAACCCGCTATTCTCCTTCAGATAAAGAAATAGAAAAAAAAGGGGTGAGTGAAAAGAGGTCCCTGGAATTCCATAGTCCTTATGGCTGCTCTAAGGGCGGGGCAGACCAGTATATCCTGGATTATTCCCGGTCCTATGGGCTTAAAACCACTGTTTTTAGAATGAGCTGTATTTATGGTCCCCACCAGTTTGGCACGGAAGACCAGGGCTGGGTAGCCCATTTCCTAATCAGCGCGCTGGAAGATAATCCAATCGTGATCTACGGAAATGGAAAACAGGTAAGAGATATTCTTTTTGTTGAAGACCTGGTGGATGCTTTTGTTCTGGCAAGAGAGAATATTGAAAAAATTTCAGGAGAAGTTTTCAATATTGGAGGAGGTCCTTCAAATACGGTAAGCCTTATCGAAATTCTTCAGATTATCAAGGAGAAGACTGGTAAGGAAATGGAAATTTCATTTGAAGACTGGAGGACAGGAGATCAGCATTATTATGTTTCCAATACTTCCAAATTTCAAAAAGCCACTGGTTGGTCTCCAAAACATTCTGTAGAACAGGGAGTAGAAAAATTGCTCAACTGGCTATGTGAGACCCGAAATATTAGACTTGAAAATAAACCAAGATCATCTGCAAAAGCAGTAGCACTATGAGAATAAGTAGAACAGTACAGCAAATGCCTGTACTTCCTAATGAATCTGAAAAATATAAAGCGGCGGTTATTGAGCAACCTGGAAAGGTGGCCGTTGAGAAAAGGGAAATTCCGCAGCCGGGAAAAAATGAAGTAAGGATTAAATTACATGGAAGCGGTGTTTGTGCTTCCAATATTCCGGTTTGGGAAGGCCGGGATTGGTTTAGCTATCCTGTAGAAGAGGGAAATCCCGGTCATGAGGGCTGGGGCATAATAGATGCTGTGGGAGATGAAGTTAAAGGATTTACCGTTGGGGAGCGGGTAACCGGCCTTACCTATAATGCCTATGCCACTCACGACATTGCAAAACCTGAAAACCTGGTGAAATTACCAGATTTTTTAGATGATAAGCCTTTTCCCGGTGAACCGCTTGGCTGTGCGATGAATATCTTTTCCCGAAGCGATATCAAAAATGGGCAAACAGTGGCTATCGTGGGATGTGGCTTCTTAGGGCTTATGCTCATTCAGCTCGCAAAATCCCAGGGCGCAAAAGTAATTGCAATTTCCAGAAGGCAATTTTCACTGGATGCGGCAAAATCTGCCGGGGCAGATGAAACCATCCCTATGGATGATCATTTTAAGATCATAGAAAAGGTAAAAGAATTAACTGAAAATAAATTTTGTGAACGCGTAATAGAAGCCACAGGAAAAGAATGGCCACTGAACCTTTCCATAGAATTAACGGGAGAAAGGGGAAAACTTATTGTAGCCGGCTTCCATCAGGATGGTATGCGCAATTTAAATGTACAGATGCTTAACTGGCGCGGGATAGACATGATTAGCGCCCACGAAAGGGACCCACAAAAATATGTAGATGGAATAAAGGAAGCGATTGCCGCTATACAGAAGAACGAGCTGGATCCTTTCCCATTTTTCACCCATACGTTTAAGTTATCAGAAATGGAAAATGCTTTCCGGCACCTTACCCAACGGCCGGATGGCTTTATAAAAGCCTTAATTATTAATCCTGGCCATAGCTAATTAAACTAACCAACCAAAATTAATGATAACCACCAAACCAACTATTAAAGATGAAAAGCCGCTGGCATTGGGCTTCATAGGGGTAGGCTGGATTGGCCGTAACAGGATGGAAGTCCTGTTAAAAGAAGCCAATACCAACGCACTCATGATTTCTGAACCTTCCAAGGAAAATGCCAAAGAAGCCTTAAAAGAAGCAAAGTCGGCTATTCTGGCTTCTTCTCCAGAAGAAGTTTATGCGCATAAAGAGCTGGACGGGATTGTAATTGCCACCCCAAGTGCAATGCACGCAGAACAGGCGGTGGAAGCACTGAAAGCCGGGAAATCTGTTTTTTGCCAGAAGCCATTAGGGCGCAACACTTCAGAAGTAAAAAAAGTTGTAGAAGCTGCGGAAGAAGCAGATAAATTACTTGCCGTAGATCTTTCTTACCGGTACACCAAAGCTTTCCAGGCAATATATAAGCTCATTCAAAACGGAGAAATAGGAAAAATATACGCTGCAGATCTGGTTTTTCATAATGCTTATGGACCAGATAAAGAATGGTTCTATGACATTAACAGGTCTGGCGGAGGTTGCGTGATGGATCTTGGAATACATCTTATAGATCTCGCTTTATGGACCCTTGGATTTCCTGAAATTAAAGATGTAAAAAGTCACCTGTATCACAAAGGAAAAAAACTCTCTTCTTTTAATGAGCAGGTGGAAGATTTTGCCAGTGTTTCCATAACGTCAAATGAAGATACACATATTAACCTGGAGTGTTCCTGGAATATTAGCGCGGGACAGGATGCAGTAATCGAGGCACGTTTTTATGGAACCGAAGGAGGGGCAGCATTTAAAAATATAAATGGCTCTTTTTATGATTTTACTGCGGAAAAATATAAAGGCACCTCTACTGAAACCCTCGCTTTTCCTCCTGATAACTGGAGTGGCCAGGCAGGGCTGGTTTGGGCAAGAAATCTTGCAGAAGGAAAAGGATTTAATCGTGGATCTGCCGAAGAATTTATAAAAACAACCAAAATAATAGACCGCATTTATGGGAGATAGCAGGATGAAAGTATTGATGACCACCGATACGGTGGGAGGCGTGTGGACGTATTCTATAGAACTATGCCGCGCGCTTATTGAACATGGTGTTGAGGTCCATCTTGCGGCTATGGGAGCATGGCCTACCCAGGGGCAGCAGGAAGAAGCTTCGCGTTTGCCAAATGTAATCCTCTACAAGAGCGATTATAAACTGGAATGGATGCAGGATCCCTGGGAAGACCTTGAGAAAGCGCATAAATGGATCACATCCATCTACCAAACTGTTCACCCGGATGTTGTGCATTTTAATAATTATGCCCATATCGAAAATTTCTGGTCATGTCCCGTGGTCACTGTCTTTCATTCCTGCGTACAAACCTGGTGGCAGGCCGTTAAGGGTACAGCAGCTCCGGTTTCATGGGATAGGTATACAGGAATTGTAAAAGATTCTTTAAATGCTTCAGATGTGGTGGTAAGCCCAACAGAATCATTGCTGAAAAACGCTGTGAACACTCATAAGATCTCTTCCCATACTGAAGTGATACACAATGGCCGGGACCTTAGGTTTTCCGAAGAAAAGAAAAAAGAAAATATCATTCTATGCATGGGCAGGATCTGGGATGAAGCCAAAAATCTAAAGGCACTTTCAGGAATCGCTAAAAAATTGCCCTGGCCGGTTTACATCGCGGGCAATAATGTAAATCCCGGCACAGGAGCAAAAGTGGAGATTGAAAATGTCCATTTTCTGGGGGAATTATCTCCTGAAGAAGCTAAAAATATAATGCAGCGTGCAGCAATTTTTGCCAGCCCTACAAAATATGAACCCTTTGGGCTGGCCATTTTGGAAGCTGCCAGTGCCGGCTGTGCACTTGCTCTTAGCAATATAGATACCCTTATAGAATTATGGGGCACTACCGCGGCATTTTTTGATCCTGAAAATCCTGTGGAAACGGAGAAGAAAATAATGGAGCTTATTGAGGACCAGGAATACAGAAAACGAATGGCCTTAAAATCTACAAAAAAATCCAGGGAATATAACCTAAGGAAAATGGGGGCGGAATATGCTTCCTTATACAAACGATTAATAATTAGCAGAAAAACAGATTTAAACAGACTAAGCCAAAGCCTATGAAATTTGTAATGTTCTACCATTCTTTATATTCGGACTGGAACCATGGGAATGCCCATTTTTTAAGAGGTATCGTAAAGGAACTGCTTAAAAAGGGCCATGAAGTGGACGTCTATGAGCCAGAGGGAGGATGGAGCCTGAATAACCTTATTAAAGATCATGGTGCGGAAAAACTGGATGAATTCCGCCAATATTACCCCAGCCTAAATCCCCAGTTTTACAATCCGGGAAAACCTCTTAATTATGAAAATATCCTGGGAAATGCAGATGTGGTGATTGTGCATGAATGGAACGATGCTGAACTGGTTGCTGAAATTGGAAAGAAAAAAGAGCGCTATGGCTATAAATTACTTTTTCATGATACGCATCACAGGGCAGTTTCCGATGAAAAAAACATGGAAAAATACGATCTTGAAAATTATGATGGCTCCCTTGTTTTTGGGGAAGTGATCCGGAAGATTTATCAGGATAAAAAATGGGTTAAAAAAGCCTGGACCTGGCATGAAGCTGCTGATGCCGAATTGTTTAAACCGAAAAGGGATGCAGATAAGGAAGGAGACCTGGTATGGATAGGCAACTGGGGAGATGATGAGCGCACCGAGGAATTGATGGAATTCCTGGTGGAACCTGTTAAAGAACTTGGTCTAAAGGCCAAAGTTTACGGCGTACGCTATCCCGATGAAGCAAAAAAAGCCCTCAAAGATGCCGGGATTGAATACGGCGGCTGGCTCCCTAATTATAAGGTGCCGGAAGTTTTTGCCAAATATAAAGTTACCGTACACGTGCCCCGCCGGCCTTATGTGGAAATGCTTCCGGGGATCCCCACAATTCGTCCTTTTGAAGCCCTTTCCTGCGGAATTCCGCTCATCACTTCTCCCTGGGAAGATTCCGAAGAACTGTTTACCGCCGGTAAAGATTATCTTATTGCCAAAGATGGAAATGATATGGGCTACAGGATTTCAGAAGTGCTTAAAAGTGCGCAGCTGGCCCAAAGCCTTTCTGAAAACGGGCGCGAAACAATTCTTAAAAAACATACCTGCGCGATAAGAGTGGATGAGCTTGAAAAAATAATTGATGAAATAGCGTCTCCAATGGCCAAAAACAT
Organism: Autumnicola aciditolerans; assembly: GCF_041679265.1. Classification (NCBI taxonomy): domain Bacteria; kingdom Pseudomonadati; phylum Bacteroidota; class Flavobacteriia; order Flavobacteriales; family Flavobacteriaceae; genus Autumnicola; species Autumnicola aciditolerans. The sequence goes on along the minus strand of NZ_JBGFSM010000005.1, from coordinate 48,995 downwards.
GAAAATTAATGATGATAAAAAATAAACTGAATATTGCATTTTTCGGCTCCAGTATCGTTTCTGCCTACTGGAACGGTGCCGCCACCTATTATCGGGGCATTGTAAAAGCCCTGAACAAAATGGGGCATGAAGTGACCTTTTATGAACCTGATATTTTTGAAAGGCAGCAGCACCGCGATATTGAAGATCCTGAATGGTGTAATGTAATTGTCTATGAAAAGGATAAGGTAAGTTTACGCGGATTGCTGCGGAAAGCCCAGGAAGAGTCAGACGTTATTATAAAAGCAAGCGGGGTAGGCGCTTTTGATGATTTTCTTGAGGAAGAGGTTGCTAAGATGAAGAGTGAACAAAATCTTGTAATATTCTGGGATGTAGATGCACCTGCCACGCTGGACCGTATTGAAAATGATGAAAATGATCCTTTTAGAAAACTTATTCCGCAGTATGATTTTATTCTCACTTACGGCGGTGGGCAGCCTGTAATTGATGCTTATGAAAAGAATGGGGCGCAAAAATGTATTCCAATATATAATGCGCTGGATACCGATACTCATTTTCCGGTAGCGCCCGATGAAAAATTTAATTGCACCCTGGCTTTCCTGGGCAACAGGTTGCCAGACCGTGAGGCCCGTGTTGAAGAATTTTTTCTGAAGCCTGCAGGAAACCTTCCGGAGCATCAATTTATTATTGGCGGAAGTGGCTGGGGAGACAAAGCTATGCCTGAAAATGTGGAATATGTGGGCCATGTGTACACCAGGAACCATAATGCCTTTAACTGTACCCCAATGGCGGTGTTAAATATTAGCCGGGACAGTATGGCGAAATACGGTTTTTCTCCAGCCACAAGGGTATTCGAAGCAGCCGGTGCCGGTGCCTGTATTATCACCGATTACTGGAAAGGTATCGATACTTTTTTTGAACCAGATGAAGAAATTATTGTGGTAAAAAATGGGGAAGAGGTAAAAAATGTCCTTTCTGAACTTACTCCTGAAAAAGCAGAAAAAATAGGAAAGGCGGCTTATAAAAAAGTACTTGCAAAACATACTTATGAGCATCGCGCAGAATTACTGGAATCTGTAATTTCCAGAAAACTGCATCATCAAACCGAAGAAGTAAAACCTTCATAAAACCTGAAAAATGAAATTTGTAGTCATTGGATTATCGATAACTTCATCCTGGGGAAATGGCCATGCAACCACGTATCGCGGACTTTTAAAAGAACTTTCGGTTTTAGGGCACGAGATTCTTTTTCTTGAAAAAGATGTGCCGTATTATGCCGGTAACCGCGATATGCCAGAACCAGGTTTTTGCCGGCTGGGCCTTTACAAAACTAATGAAGAACTCAAAACAGAATATAAAGATGAAGTAGCTAATGCCGATGTGGTTATTGTAGGTTCTTATGTACAGCAGGGAGTAGAAGTTGGGAACTGGGCAGTGAAAACTGCCAAGGGCATAACCGCCTTTTATGATATAGATACTCCTGTAACCCTGGCGAAACTGGAGCGGCAAGATTTTGAATATATAGACCCAGATTTGATCAGCAAATATGATATGTATTTGTCTTTTTCCGGAGGAGGCATCCTGGACCACCTGGAAAAACATTATGGTTCACCAAATGCAAAGGCATTATATTGCTCTGTAGATCCAGATTTATACTATCCTGAAGCTTTGGAAAACAAATGGCAAATGGGATACCTGGGAACTTATAGTACAGACCGGCAGCCAACGGTGAGCGAATTGCTGAATAAAACCGCGGCCAGCTTTCCGCAGAAAAAATTTATAGTCGCGGGTCCGCAATATCCTGAAGATTTCAAATGGTCGCCCAACGTAGAAAGAATAGACCATCTCCCGCCTGCAAAACACCGCGAATTTTATAATTCCCAGCGCTATACTCTAAATGTCACCCGGCAGGATATGATACGTGCCGGCTATTCGCCCAGCGTGAGGCTTTTTGAAGCGGCGGCTTGCGGGGTGCCTATCATTTCAGATTTTTGGAATGGGATAGACAGTATTTTTAAAATTAATAAAGAAATTCTTATAGCCGGCAATACCGCAGATGTAAGTGACTATTTTAATTCTATTGATGAAGAGGAAAGAAAGCAGATTGGGGAGAATGCCCGGCAAAAAGTTTTAAAATTTCATACCGCCAAGGCAAGGGCAAAAGAACTTGAAAAATATGTACAGGAAATCCTTGAGGTTTCCAAAATATAAACCACAACAAAATGTCAACTGAAGCAGAAATAAAAGAACTGGAGCCCTGGTTCCATAATATTCACCTTCCGGACGGGAATCAAACCGCCACCAATCATTTTCTGGGGGATTTCCCGGCTTTCAAATGGAAGAATATAAAAGATTCCATTCCACAGGATTTAACGGGTTGGAAAGTGCTGGATATTGGCTGCAATGCCGGGTTTTATTCCATAGAACTTGCTAAAAGAGGCGCTGAGGTTACCGGGATAGACCTTGATGAACATTACCTGAAACAGGCGAGGTGGGCAGCTAAACAATTCGGGCTTGAAGATAAAATTACCTTTAAGCAAATGCAGGTGTATGATTTTGCCCATTCTGAAGAGCAGTTTGACCTGGTTTGGTTTATGGGGGTATTCTATCATTTAAGATATCCCATGCTGGCCATGGATATCCTCTCTCAGAAAACCTCAAAAATGATGGTTTTCCAGACGTTATCCCTTCCCGGCAAAGAAGAAATGGAAATTCCCGATGATGTGGAATTCCATAAGCGGGATATTATGAAAGAAAATGCCTGGCCAAAAATGGCATTTATTGAGAATAAGCTGGCCGGGGATCCCACAAACTGGTGGGCGCCAAACCATCAGGGAATCCTTTCCATGTTAAGAAGCTGTGGCTTTAAAGTTACCGCTATGCCTGAAGATGAAACTTATATCGCAGAAAAAGATGAAAATTTAAAATCTGCCCTGGAGACCTGGAATTTTTCAGAATATCTTTCTGCAGTAGGGAAAGACTGGAAAAAGGAAGTAGAAAAGAAAACAAAAAAGTAACTCTAAAAAAGAAAGATTATGGCAACTCAAGATTCAAAAACAACTACAGATCACGACACTATTAAAAAATGGGTAGAAGCGCGAGACGGGCAGCCGGCTCTTGTAAAGGGAACCACAGATAGCGGCAAAGGCGGCGGATTATTGCGTATAAACTTTCCCGGTTATGCCGAAGAAAACCTCGAAAACATTGAATGGGATAAATTCTTCAGCATTTTTGATGAGAATAACCTTCAGTTTCTTTATCAGGAAAAATTGAAGGATGGCAACGACAGCCGCTTCTTCAAATTTATCGCGAAAGATTAGGTTCACGGGATATTTAAAACTGAAGTTTTAGGATCGGTAGGATTTCATGTTGCTTTTATACATAGAAAAACGGCGACAAAACCTATAAAAAGAATTGAGTGCCGTCTGGATAACCAATATCCTGGCGGCATTATTTCTTATTATTTTTCGGCTATAATAAATTGGGTGAAAAGAATTGGTGAAGATTGAGCATTTCGTATGCGTTCTAATGCTCTGAATTTCAGTTCTTATTCTAAGGATACATGGAGTGACTTCGTATAAAAGTTCAGATTATAGTATCATTTGATAGTATCAAAAGCAAAATTCATTTAATTTTAATCGACATAGTCGCTCCCAATACTAAACTGCATCTTTTTGAAGCAGCTCCTGAAGTTTTAAAACCGTTTTCCAGTTTCTGGTGGTGGCTGCAACCTTCAGTTTATTTTCAAAGAAATTATTGGTGAGTTTGGAATCGCTGTATTTCCCGGTACAATAAACAAACGCATTCTTGCCTTTTACTTCAAAAGAATCAGGCTCATAATTGGCATTTTTTGCCTTATCAATATTTTCAGCATCCGGAGCTTGCTTTAAGAAGCTTAAGTGCAGCCTGTCTAAATCGCTTTCTTTGCTGAAATATGGATTATCTGAAATTGCTTTTTCTACTTGTTCTGCAGAGCGAATAATTACAGGAACCTCAAAACCATAAGTGTCCAGAATAAATTTTTCCAGTTGTGTCTCCATTTTTGAGATATTCTTTACATTTTCATTGAAGATGATATTTCCGCTCTGGATATACGTTTTCACATTCTTAAAACCTATTTTTTCGAGATTCTGCCTAAGATCTGCCATGGGGATTTTGCGTTTTCCGCCAACATTTATCCCTCTTAAGATTGCGATATAATTCATCAGGAGTATTTTAATGAAGATAATTAATATTCCTCAATTTGTTTCTTATAGCTTTATTTTCTTTTAATGGAGGCAACAGTAAAGCTTCAGCTCAAATTTCTACCGCTCCGGTTTTTATCCCAGATTTATTAAGCCTATCTTTAAATTTATTGTTCTTCAAAATCATAAAAGCAGGAAATATGGAGAGAGAAATGAGGGTTAGTAATTTTTGCGCAATTTTAATTGGGATATTTCTTGTGGTCCAGGGAAGCTGGGGGTTAATTGATCCTCCCCCGTTTGAAATCTTCAGTACCAATATAGCACATGCCGTTATTCATATTCTTTTGGGAATAGCAGGAGTATGGAGTGCCATTAAAGGTTCATCTTATAAATTTAATTTGTTCTTAGGAATTCTTTTATTGCTGGTGGGAGTGCTGTGGCTAATTCCAGGCATACAGCAACTGCTCATTAATTTGCTTAATATTAACCGTGCCGTAGCCTATTTAAACATTTCTATTGGGGTGGTTTCCTTATTCACGGCTTTTGCTCTGGGGACGGGCAACACCTCCCGCCGTAAAGTTTAATTTTCTTTTGCCTTAAAAAGAGCCCATAGCCCAAAGGCAGGACCTGCAAAAAGAATAGTAAAGAGGTAGGCTGCAGGAATAAACTCAGCAACATAGCCCAACAATTGTATACTTACAATGGTGATGCTGAAGCCTATGCAATTTACAATGGTTAATGCCGAACCCCGGTTCTCGGCAGGAGCATTAGCGGCCACAAGGGAAGAGAAAAGAGGGGAATCTGCCACTACGGTTAGGCCCCATATCATCAGGAATCCCAGCAGTAGCAAGGGCGATCCCTGTAGTAGAAATATTGGTGACAAAAGGCAACAACAGCCGGAAAGCAAAAGTGCGAAGGCAGCAGTTTTTTTAGCGCCTTTCTTTGCTGAAATATATCCCGCCGCAATACAGGATAATCCACCAGCGCCAATAATCATAAAGGAAAATAGGGGGACATTAAATACTGCGGAAGGATGGAAAAGGCTATAAGTTTTTAGTATAAACGGAACAAATGCCCAGAAGGCATAGAGTTCCCACATGTGACCGAAGTATCCAAAAGCGGCAGCCCTAAAGCCTGAATTCCTGAAAATAGATGGAATTGTACTGAAACTTTTTACTGTTGTCGGTTGCCTGTAAGGCCCGTCTGGCACCAGGAAGAGAATTAATAATCCGCCTAAAAATGCGAGCGTTGAGGTGGCCAGGATCACCATCCTCCATTCCAGGCCTTCGGCGGCAGTAAACATCTTTAAAAAATGAGGAAAAGCAGTACCTAACACCAGGGCACCCACTAAATATCCAAGGGAAGTGCCAAGTCCTTTTTTATAATAATCTGCCGCGATCTTCATACCTACAGGATATATTCCTGCCAGCGTAAAACCGGTAAGAAAACGGAGCAGCAGAAGGCTGTTCATAGTATTAAACCCAAATATGGAACAGGCGTTTATTAGAGCGCCCAGGAGTGCACAAATAAAGAATACCCTGGAGGGGGAGAACCTGTCCGCAAGGTTTAAAAAAGCAAAAAGGAGGCTGCCCAGGATAAATCCCAGTTGTACTGCAGAAGTAAGATTGCCTAATGCTGAAATGTCTATTTTAAATTCCTGTAACAGATCTGTCATTACCGCGTTTCCCGCGAACCAGAGGGAGGTACAGCAAAACTGGGAGAATACAATAACCGGTAAAATACGCTTTCCAGCAGGGTTTAAAATCATAGAATGGAGTGCAGGCAATATTTGAAATTATAGACGGGCTTCCTGATTTATCATATTCTTTTGTTTCAGGTTTACCGGCGAGCCATGGTTTTCAGCAAGCTCTACAGCAGTTTTCAGCATTCCCAGCATGCCTATTCCCAATACAATAAGCCCTGGAGACAGGTTGTTGAGGTTACTGTTTTCAGAAAAAAAATAGATTATAAAGCCCACGCTTAAGAGGCTAATGCTAAAAAGGCTAAGGTAAATAAGAAAAATTTTGGAATACTTTTTATTCTGAAAAACAATTCTCGATAATTTATTCTGGATTTTACGGGTGTCCTGGAAGCAACTGAAACTTATGGCCACCCCGCAAAATACTAATGCCGAATTATAATCCTGCCAAATGGATTGAAAATTAGTCATTAATGGTTTATAAGCATAGTAAAGAGCTGTAAGAACAAAAGGATACTGTAGGTAACTTACTAAATGAAAACTTTTCTTAATTCCTTCCATAGCTTATAAATTAGGAAGCGAAACGCCCGGATTAATATTACTGAAAATAATTCAAAAAAGGAGGATAGTAAAAAAATTATCCCCGGCTTTTTATAAGAGCTCATCTTTTGTTGCAATTAAAGAATGCTTCAGCACCAAGAAGTTTAAGCCTGAATGTAAATAAAGTTTAATGGGGCCTTGTTTCTCTTTTCTTGCATTCAAACGCTTATGGGATCTTCTCCATAATATAAAAAGAGCTATAATTAGCATACCTAAAAAGTGGTATTTTTCACTGTTTTAATCCGAATAAATGGATTTTAAAATTCCCGATGTACAAATAATTTATACATTTATAATAGTTATACATTACATAACTAACCAACCAAAGGGAGCAGCTTCTGTTAAAGGAGCTGCTTTTTTTAAATTAATTAGTTTCCGCAGCAAAGGAAGGTTTTTTGTAATATCCTGCAATAAACATATAGATCTCCAGATTTTCATCCTGAATAGGGGTGGTGAAATTCCAGAAAGGAATATTGTTTGCCGGAAGAAAATCGAACAAAAAGGAAACCCGCCCTTCACGGTCAAGAATATAATATCTCGTCTGCCGGTTAATTTTAAGCTTCTCTTTTATATATTTTCCAGTGTTTTCAACATAAGGAAATTTGGCCTCCTTGCTCCAGTCTTTGTACTGACAGGAGCCTTCGAGAATTGCGATTACATTTACATCTTTTTTCTTCTGAAGTTCATTTAGGGTTTCAATCAACCTTTCGTCCGGCTCAAAAGTTTTGCTCCAGAAACATATAATGCTTCTCTCTCCCAGCAGGTGTTTAATAGAATTAAGGTTTGGCAGGCTCTGGTTTAACCATTGCGCATCGGTGACTGCGGAAGGCTGTATATTCCCAAGATATTGGTGTACAGCAACATTGTTAATAACCATGTTATCCACTTTAACCCTTTCCACTATATGATGCTCAAGCCCTAACGGCTTAAATATGGAATCCATACCATTAGGAGCTTTAGGCCGCAATTCCCGGTAATTGCTATACATTTTTTTAAATTCAGCTGCCGAGTAGAGGCTGTCATGCACCTTATAAAATTCCTGACCTCTTAGTTCCTGCAGGCCCAGGATACTGCAAAATACCAGTAAGGCGGATAAAAGCTTTAGATTCATTTTGATGGTTGGTCTTGATTGAAAATCGGCTTACAAAATAGTTAAAATATAAATATACTGTTATTAATAATTAATAATATAGAATTTATAGCATGTTCCGAAGGGTTTATTGATCAACATAGCAATCCTTTTTACAAAATTATTATTCCCTTCTTTAAACCATCATGTTGAATTTATAAAATGGAATTTTGTATTTTCAGCCTTATTTAAAATCTGTTGAATATGAGAAGCATTAAGAAAACCCTGATTATAATTGGAATATTTCTGGGTACCCAGCTGAGTTTCGGGCAGCAGGAAAAGGTGGAATTTGATAAACACTTTACCCATGTGGTTTATTTTTGGCTGAATAATCCTGATAGTCCAGAAGATAGGGAAGCATTCCAAACCTCCCTCCAAAAGTTCATGGATAATAGTAAGTATGCTCAAACTAAATTTATTGGAATCCCTGCGGAAACCCCTCGTGAGGTGGTAGATAATTCCTATACCTATTCTTTGATCCTCACTTTTCCTTCAAAAGAAATTCAGGATAAATATCAAAAAGAAGCCGCACACCTCACTTTTATTGAAGAATCTGAAGATCTATGGGAAAAGGTGCAGGTTTATGATTCTGTGATGCTGGAATAACCTTAAGTTCTAATTTTGCGTTTCCAAAACTTCCCTGACACCTATCCAGTTTCTTTTACCGTACCGGTGATTGTCCAATGGTTCAAGTTTTCCGTTGCCGCTTAACATATTGCGCAGGTACTGCATTCCCTGCCAGGGCGGGAAAATTTCCTTTTTCTGCGGAGCAACAAAACGGGTAAATCTTATCATGTTGTCCAGAACTTTGAGGCTGCCCAGCCTTAAAAGCTTGAAACTGGTTCCGTTGGCCTGAGAGGCAGAAAGTTTTAATTTTTCAGGGGAGCTCACTTCCCCGGCAATGCGCAGGTATCTTGGAGAATCTGCATCAAGCGCTGCCAAAGCTGTAAAAGCAGCGGTATCTTCTATAGTAGTAAAATCGAGCGGCTGGTGTTTGTCTCCCCAATACATTACCCGCTTCACAGGTTTAAGAATTAATGGAGCCTCTTTTTTCAGTAAATCTGTAAACATTCCGTTAAGTATGGAAGTAGCGGCGATTTCGGTTTTATTAATGCGCTCATGGAATTTTTTCCGCAGATCCAGGTTGCGGTTAGTACCTTCCGGAATTTTAGTAAAATCTATAGAGAAATCTGAAGGAATAAATCTTTTAACATTGGCCGCTATGGCAGCATCCAGGAGTTTTCCAACTCACCCCACTTATGGCTTTTACCAGATTAAGGTGATCATCATAATTTACTTTTACAACTTCGATATTTGCCTTTTGAAGCATGGCTATTTTTTCTTCGGAGCTTTCACGTCTCACTAAAGCCCTTGGCCTTGCACCTTCTTTTTTAAGATGCACGGCAATCTTATAACCTAAAGAGCCGGTTGCGCCTGCAATGGCAATAATGGTAATGGAATCACCGGTTTTTTCTGAATTATTTTCCATAAATAGAACTTTTTAATTACTGGATAAAGATGGAGTTGAAATGTTTATAAACAAATGGTTATATTTCAATTTACTTTTTGTTTCAAAATTTTCCCCTCTTCTTTTTTTGAAGATACCGTATTTCCTGATATCGAGGTATAAAATTTAATTGATGTAACAATTTCATTTCAAAGCTGACTTATAAAACGATATATTTATACATATTAACTGTTAAACCAATCACTTATGAAAAAAACTTTAATGATTTTTCTACTTATGGGAATTGCCTTTTCGGGTTTTTCGCAAAGTGAAAAAACTACAGAATTTCATGTCCCGGTAGAATATTATAAACTCGATAACGGGTTAAAAGTAGTCCTCTCCCAGGATAAAACCTCGCCAACTGTAATTGTTGCCGTTTATTATAATATAGGTTTCAGGATTGAGCCCAAAGACCGCACTGGTTTTGCGCATTTATTTGAACATATGATGTTCCAGGGCTCTCAGAACCTTGGGAAGATGGAATTTATAAAGCTTGTTCAGGAGAACGGTGGGGTTCTAAACGGGTCCACCCGCTTCGATTTCACCAATTATTTTGAAATTGTTCCTGCCAATAAACTGGAAACCATGCTATGGGCAGAGGCAGACCGTATGAAAGGTCTGGAAATCACCCAGGCTAATCTCACCAATCAGCAGGGAGTGGTAAAAAACGAGGTAAAAGTGAATGTGCTTAACCAGCCGTATGGTGGTTTCCCATGGCTGGACATGCCGCAATATGCTAACACTAACTGGTATAACGCCCATAATTTTTATGGGGACCTGGAAGACCTGGATGCGGCAAGCCTGGAAGATGTGGAAAGTTTTTTTAATACCTACTATTCTCCCAATAACGCGGTGTTAACCGTAGTGGGTGATTTTGAAATTGATCAGGCAAAGAGCTGGATTAAAGAATATTTTGCAGGGATTCCTAAAGCAAATCTTCCTGCTGCCCCGGATATTTCAGAACCAAGACAGGAAAAAGAAAAGCAATTTGTTAAAAATGATTCGCTTGCAAATAAGCCAGCTATAGCTATAGCCTATAATATGCCGGAACGCAACACGCCCGAATATTATGCCATGGGCCTTCTCGACCAGATCCTTGTTCAGGGAGACAATGCTTTGCTGCAGAAAAAACTGGTAGATGAGCTGGGATATACTTCCAATGTAAGCGGTGGCATCAATTACCTGGGAAATATGTTCAATTACAACGGCCCTATGCAGCTGATGTTTGATATTACTTATGACAGTGAAACTTCTAAAGAAGAAGTTGTTAATGCGGTAGATGAAGTAATTCAAAAATTGTCTCAAGAGGGTATTACTCAGGAAATGCTAAATGATGCCCTTGTTAAGATGCGTTCCCAGCTGTATGATGAACTGGGGGGTACTTTTGGCCTTGGCAGGGCAGATTTGCTTAGCAGTTTCGCTCTTTTTGATGACGACCCTTCACGCATTAACGAGCTTGAAGAGCAATTTAAAGAAGTTACCCCGGAAATAATGGAAAAGACCATTTCAGAATATCTACGGAAAACAAACCGTACGATTTTAACCGTAAATCCACTTTTGGCAAATAACGAAAAAACAAACTGATGAAAACTTCAATATATATTTTTATAATCGCCCTGTTCATGGTTTTTCCTGCCAATGCCCAGGACAAGCAAACTCCGCCCGAAGGAGGGGAGCCTAAAGGATTTACCCTGCCCGAAAAGGAAGTGGTAAATTATGACAACGGCTTAAAACTGGTACTGGTTCCTTATGGCAGTATCCCAAAGGCAACCATTAATTTCACCCTGAAGACCGGAAATATTAATGAAGCAGAAGACGAAGTTTGGCTGGCCGATCTTTTGGCAGACCTCATGGAAGAAGGTACCACTTTGGGTTACCCGGTAAAGGATACGCTTGCCGGCATGGGAGGTAATCTTAATATAGGAGTGGGCACCCATACCACAACGCTGAATACTAATGTACTTTCAGAATTTGCGCCGGAAGCGGTTAAAGTGCTGAGCGATGTTCTTGTGCATCCAAAACTGCCAGAGACCGAATTGGAGAGGTTAAAAAAGGATATGAACCGTAATATCACCGTTTCGTTGTCAAGGCCGGGAGCACAGGCCAGAAAAGAATTCTTTGCTGAAATTTATCCAAATCATCCTTATGGCAGGCTTTATCCTACTACCGAGATGGTAAATTCTTATAGCCTGGATAATGTTAAATCCTTCTATGACAAAAATTTTGGGGCGCAACGAACCACTGTTTATGTGGTTGGACAATTTGACAGCGAAGCAGTTAAAGAAGCGGTTCAAAATAAATTGAGCAACTGGAAAAAAGGGCCGGAAGCAAATTATCCTACTGCTAATCCACAGTCTAAAGGAGTGGTAAAAATCATTGACCGCCCGGGTGCGCCGCAATCCACCATTTATTATGGCTTACCCGTAGCCGATCCTTCTAGTGAAGATTATATTGCGCTGGATGTAACCAATTCTCTTCTTGGTGGTTCCTTTGGCTCACGTATTACCAGCAACATACGGGAAGATAAGGGATACACCTATTCACCGGGAAGTGCTTTATATACCAATTATAAAACAGGCTTATGGTTTGAAAATGCAGATGTTACTACAGAATTTACAGGGTCTGCTCTGGACGAAATCAAAAAAGAAATTGTTCGTTTACAAAATGAAGCGCCCGGGAAGGAAGAACTTCAGGGGATCCAGAATTATGAATCTGGCATTTATGTGTTGCAGAATTCAACTCCCGGAGGAATTATAAGTCAGCTTAATTTTCTTGATGTTCACGACCTGCCTGAATCTTTTCTGATAAATAAGGTGGAAAAAATAAATGCCGTAACGCCTGAACAGGTTCAGGAAATGGCTAAAAAATACATCCAGCCTGAAGAAATGACCCTTATCGTGGTTGGGGATAAAGAAAAAATTAAAGACCAGGTAACCGAAACTATAGACCAACCTGTAGAAAATAAAGAGTAGAAATTCTCAGGAGATCTCTGGCTCTCGTTTTAAAAAATCAAAAGAGGCATAAACGCAGAAGTTTATGCCTCTTTATTTTCAGCAGAAAACATTTATTGCTTACTTCTCCTGGCTTTCCCTTACCGCCTTGACCTCTGTGGCACTTATTGCTTCGGCCTCATTGCCAAAATTATTCCTTACATAAGAGAGTACTGCAGCTATTTCTTCATCCTTTAGATAATTAAAAGGAGGCATACTGTTAGAATAGGTTTTACCCTTTACTTCCAGCCCTTCGTTGGCACCATTTAATACGATGCCTATCAGTCTTTCCTTGTCTCCTAAAACATATTCGGTTTCCTGAAGTGGCGGATTTAAATTAGGTACCCCGCTGCCGTTGGCCTGATGGCAGGTTACGCAATATTGAGTATAAATGGCTTTACCTTCGGCAAATTCAGCGCTTTCTGAAGTTTGATTATTCTGTTCCTGTTGCGTTTCCTGGTGCAACTGGATTTGCCCTTCCTCTTTATCATTTTCAGCAGCATTTTTACAGGAGGCGAGTGCAAGCAAAAGAGCTGGAATAAAAAGGTATTTCAAATTTTTAGTCATTTTAGGAAAATCTGATTAATAGGTTATTTTAAAAATGGTTCCGCCGGCATCATCAGAGACATACAAAGCCCCGTCTGGTCCCTGTGCAAGTCCGGTAGGGCGGTGTTCAGCATCACCTGGGGATTCCACAGTTTCAGTTCCTGCAAAACCATCGGCAAAAATCTCCCAGTCCCCGGAAGGTTTCCCATTTTCGAAAGGAACAAATACCACAAAAAATCCTTTTTGAGGTTCCGGCGCACGGTTCCAGGAACCGTGAAAAGCTATAAACGCCCCATTTTTATATTTGGCCGGGAACATCTCGCCAGTGTAAAATAGAAGAGCGTTTGGCGCCATATGGCCGGGAAAGGCCATTACAGGATCAATTGCTTCTGGGGCGCCTGTTTTTTCACCATCCCCGCCGTATTCGGGAGCCAGGATCTTTTTGTTTTTATTCTGGTCATAATATATATAAGGCCAGCCGGCATCATCTCCTTCATTTAAGGCATACATGGTTTCTGCCGGAAGTTCAGCAGATTGCTCTTCAGTATACATATCGGGAAACATCCCATGCAACTGGTCGCGCCCGTGTTGCATTACAAATAGCTGATTGTTTTTTGCATTCCAGTCCAGGCCAACCACGTTTCTTAAACCGGTGGCAAAGCGGGAATTCCCGTCATAGGTTTGCTTAAGCTTATCTGCGCGGAATCTCCAGATGCCACCTGCAGAATCAAGAATAGGGCAGGGGCGCTGTCCCGGAGATCCTTTGGTACGGTCCTGCTCCTGGCAGGCATTGGAATAGGCACCAATATTTACATAAATGTTCCCACTGTTATCCAAAACAATAGATTTGGAATTGTGCTGTCTTCTGTCAATGAGTCCGCTTATAATGGTATCCGGCTGGTCCATATTTTCCGGCATTCCCTGTGCATTAAGATTATACCTGAAAACAGTGGTATTGGAGGAAGCGTAAAGCTTGTTGTCTTTTATAGCCATTCCGGTTCCGCCATAATCAGCAAAACCCTGTTTATCATCTGCCTTCCCGTCATCATCTGTATCAGAAAGCATTATAATGCCATTTCCATCGTTTACAGCATTCAGTTTAACAAAAAGGTTTCCCGATTCTGTGAGGGCCATATGTCTTGGTTCTCCGAGATCTTCAGCAAAAACGGAGGCGCTAAAACCCTCGGGCAATTTTAGCTGGGTATCATTCTTAACTGCCGTACTGTCTTCAGAGGCTTCAGCATTAGCGTTTTTAGGATTGTCATTACAGGATGTGGCACTAAAAAGCAGCAATCCCACGGCCAGGCTGCTAATTTTTAAATTAATATTCTTCATAGAATTCTTTTTAAGATGGTTATAGTTTGCAATACTTTTAATGTGAAGATAAGCAAGATTGAGGAAAGAAAGCCATTGCAAAAGAATTTCTTAAGGTTTACCACTTATTTTTGACTGAATTTTTCTTTTTAGAGGATATTTATAATTTAACTGAAGCGCTATTTATTATTGCTAATCCCTACTGATTTTGTTGATAAAGTAAAAGTAGTAGAAATAATTTCTAAAATTATTGTAAAGGATAAACATGAGGTTGTTTTTTAGAAATTCCCAATGTTCCTGAAATTCTTCCTATTTTTATTCATGTAAAAAAAAGTTATGCAGGACCAGCTTCGCGAAGCCTACCATTTTATATTTGAAGATGAACTCTTAGAGGAGATCTCCAGGGTTGGGGTACTAAAATGTGTAGTAGCCAATGAAAAAATTATTGAGATAGGGGAATTTGTAAAATCCATGCCATTGCTACTTGAGGGAGCTATTAAAATTTTACGTGAAGACCACGATGGGAATGAACTGCTACTGTATTTCCTGGAACGTGGTGACACCTGCGCCATGACCCTTTCCTGTTGCATGGGCCATACCAAAAGTGAGATAAGGGCAGTTACCGAAATGGATACCCGTCTCATAATGATTCCCATAGAAAAAATGGAGGAGTGGACGGCAAAATACAAAAGCTGGCGCAATTTTGTTTTTGAAAGTTATCACACACGCCTTAGTGAAATGCTTGATGCAATAGATGCCGTTGCGTTTTTAAATATGGACGAGCGGCTGCTGCGCTATTTAAAGGATAAAGCCAAAATCAATCATAACGAAACCCTGCAGGTTACCCATCAGCAAATTGCATACGATCTTCATACTTCCAGGGTGGTGATTTCCAGATTGCTGAAAAAACTGGAACTTCAGGATGAAATAAAATTAAACAGAAACAACATTCGCCTTCTTAAGCTGTAATTACAGGTATTGTAACCCTTGTTACTGTGCGGGATTCTAATTGCATTTATTTTTGCCCCTGAAAATAAAATCTGCTAAATGGAAATAACAGAAATCCTCGGCTATTTTGGGGCATTAACTATAGGAGTGGTTTTAGGATTAATAGGCGGGGGCGGTTCTATTTTAACTGTGCCCGTGCTGGTGTACCTTCTTGCTATTAACCCGGTAACCGCTACAGCTTATTCTTTATTTGTGGTAGGGACATCTTCCCTGGTTGGGGCTATAAATAATATCAAAAAGAAACTGGTAGACTTTAAAACGGCCATTGTATTTGCTATTCCTGCTTTTATAGCGGTTTATTTAACGCGCAAATTTCTGGTGCCTGCCATTCCGCATCAGCTGTTCAGCATTGGAGGCTTTGAGATTACAAAAGATATCGCCATCATGTTGTTTTTCGCAATAATTATGGTGTTGGCTTCGGTTTCGATGATACTGGAAAAAAAACCTGAAGTAAAACCATCGGGGAAAGTACAGTTTAACTATCCGTTGATCATTATTGAAGGGGTTGTGGTGGGAATGCTCACCGGGATTGTAGGTGCCGGCGGCGGATTCCTTATTATCCCGGCCCTCGTGCTGCTCGCCAAACTGCCTATGAAAAAAGCGGTGGCCACATCCCTGCTCATTATTGCCATAAAATCTCTGATAGGTTTTATTGGCGATGTACAAAATCAGGAAATTGAGTGGAAGTTTCTATTAATTTTCACGGGGCTGTCTATATTAGGCATATTTCTTGGTGTGTATCTTAATAGATTCATAGATGGTGGAAAACTAAAGAAGGCCTTTGGATGGTTTGTATTATTTATGGGAATTTACATCATCTGGAAAGAAATTAACCCTTAAAATAAAAAGGAGAATCTAAAAATGCGATTTTTCACATCCCTGTTTGGCAAGCCCGGTGCAGCCGTTAAAAAAGTAAATGTTCTTAAAAAACCTGATTTTATGAAACGTCTTAAAGAACTTAATGGAGTTCTTATAGATGTACGTACACGTAAAGAATTTCTGGAAGATCATATTCAAAGTGCCCGTAATATTAATTTTAACGATACAGATTTCTTAAAAAAGTTCACAAGATTCAATAAGTCCCAGGCCTTGTTTATTTATTGCAGGAGTGGAGCAAGGAGCCAGCGGGCAGCAAGAAAACTGGCAAAAAATGGTTTTACTGAAATCTACAATCTTAAAGGCGGGTTCATGTCCTGGCAACAATAACATTAAGCCCCCAAATTTTGCCACCAGTGCAGTGATCTCAAAGGCTGCATTGGTGGCTTTTTTATGCCGGCCCGCTTCAATTCCTGGTGAGGATTGCCAGATCTTTAAAAGCTGCTAAGATAGATATCCTGCTGTTAATATTTTTAGCCTTACGTTTACTTGTAGGCGCTATAACACTAAATATTTTCTGCGTTTTAACATTTTGAAATAGCTCTTAAAAGCTCATGCCACCCATAAATTTTTACCTAAATTTATTTCTGAATTTTAGCAGTAAAATCATGAATTTCCAGGGCTTAATATCATGCTGAAAAATAATGTCTTTTTGCATTTGTTTATTGTTTCAAACCCTTGATCACTGCTTAAATCCAGATTTTATTACATGGAGAATTTAGATTACGCCCGGCTGCAAATGGCCTTTACCTTAGGCTTCCATATTATCTTTGCCTGTATTGGCATGGTGATGCCGTTTTTTATGATAGTCGCTCACAGGAGATGGCTTAAAACTAAAAATCCGCTCTATCTAAAGCTTACAAAAGCCTGGCTTAAAGGAGTGGCGATTTTTTTTGTGACCGGCGCGGTTTCCGGCACCGCTCTTTCTTTTGAACTTGGAATGCTCTGGCCCGAATTTATGAAACATGCCGGCCCAATTATAGGAATGCCGTTTTCCTTAGAAGGAGCGGCATTTTTTGTAGAGGCCATTGCTTTAGGATTTTACCTTTACGGTTGGAACAGGCTGCCGGAAAAATTCCACTGGTTTACAGGAGTAATTATTGGCATTTCCGGTGTGGCTTCAGGAATTCTGGTGGTTTCCGCCAACGGCTGGATGAATGCTCCCTCAGGTTTTGATTATGTAGATGGAGATTTTATTAATATAGATCCCGTAAAGGCTTTGCTTAATCCGGCATGGTTTACCCAGGCCCTGCACATGACGCTGGCGGCATTTGTAGCCACCAGTTTTGCAGTAGCCGGGATTCATGCCTATCAGGTTTTGCGCGGCAATCATCCTCAACTTCATAAAGAGGCATTTAAAATAGCCGCTTTCTTCGGGGGAATAGCTGCTATTCTGCAACCCTTAAGCGGCGACCTCTCCGCAAAAGATGTAGCGGAAAGGCAGCCAGCAAAACTCGCCGCTATGGAAGCACATTATGAAACCGAAATAGGCGCGCCGCTTTTTATAGGCGGAGTTGTAGATGAGGAAAATAAAGAAGTAAACCATAAAATTGAAATTCCTAATGCCCTTTCCTTCCTGGCATTTGGCGATTTTGATGCCGAGGTAAAAGGCCTTAATGAATTTCCAGAGGACGAAATTCCGCCGGTATCCATTGTTCATTATGCTTTCCAGGTGATGGTAGGGATTGGGACTTTGCTAATGCTTTCCGGTCTCCTGTTCTTTATAAGCCTGAAGAAAAAGTCATGGAGTAATAACCGGAAATACTGGTGGTTTTTTATGCTGCTTGCCCCGCTGGGTTTTGTTGCCCTGGAGGCAGGATGGGTGGTTACCGAAGTAGGCCGCCAGCCCTGGATTATATACCAGGTTATGCGCACCAGTGAAGCCGTAACTCCAATGCCGGGAATGAAATTCAGCTTTTACATGTATGTGGTAGTATATATCACCCTGGCGTTTACCGTAACCTGGTTAATGAAACGCCAAATTAAGGCTCTAAATGCAGATACAAAATAGCTATGTTATACCTGGTCCTGTTTTTTACCCTCTTCTCTTTTTTACTCTATGTGCTCCTGGGGGGTGCCGATTTTGGGGCGGGCATTGTTGAACTTTTTTCTTCCCGGGAAAATAAAAAAATTAACCGCGATACTATTTATAAAGTGATGGGGCCGGTTTGGGAAGCTAACCATATCTGGCTCATTATCCTTATTGTAATTCTCTGGATTGCTTTTCCCGTATATTTTAATATTATTATAATTTACCTCCATATCCCCTTAACCCTGGTGCTCATGGGAATTACCATGCGGGGGGTTGCCTTCATCTTCAGGCATTATGATGCTGTTAAAGACAAGTCCCAGTATCTTTATAACGCCATGTTTAGAATCTCCAGTCTTATTACACCAATTTTCCTGGGAATGTCTTTTTCGGCATTAATAGGAGGAAAAATCACCCTCACAAGTGATTATTCCCAACATTCTTTTCAGGAAATATTTATGTTTCCCTGGACCAATATTTTTTCCCTGCTGGTTGGTTTATTTTATGCCGCCCTGTGTGCCTTTCTGGCTTCTACGCTTCTAATTGGAGAAAGCAAGGGAGAGATAAGGCAAATGTACAGCCGTAAATCAAGGATTTTTACCAGTGTTCTTGTAATATTGGGTTTCCTGTTAATTGCTTACGGCTACATTACAGAAGTTGCTTTTATTGAAGATTTTATAACAAATCCGGTTTCCATTGGTGCGGTTTTATTGTCCGGGGTTTTATTGATACCTCTGTGGAGATCTATAAAAAAGCAGAACAGGATTGGCAGCCGTTACCTTGCCGGGCTGCAGGTTATCTTAATTCTCTTTGCGGCACTTTATGCACATTATCCTTACATTATTATTACCGCGCAAAAGGAAGTTAACCTTCTGGAAGGGGTGGCACCGGAATCTGTAATTACTACCCTGGGCATATCTCTAATTATTGGCGGATTGATTATCTTACCAGGGCTTTTTCACCTGATGAAATCATTTAAAATGATTAAGGTATTTGAAAAGGATGCAGAAGAAGCAGGAGATCATTAATTAAATTCAATATAGTGTCAGGAATAAAGGAACTAAAAAAATCAATGGGCAAAAACCCTGAAGGGGAGCGGCTCGAGAGAATGGAAAAAGTTTCAAATTTCTCGAACGGCAAGTTTCAGAATGTGCAGCCTACACAGGTGAGCCCGGAAGCTTCCATGCTCAGCATTCTAAAAGATTTCATAAATAAACCCCAATCGGTTACGCCTTCCAAAGAGCTGCCTAATGTAAAGACCAACCTTAAAGCGCTTAGTTTAGATAAACCGGTAATAGTATGGTTTGGGCATTCTTCTTATTTTATAGATTTCAACGGGTTTAGGATTCTAATAGATCCAGTTTTTAGTGGAAATGCCTCTCCTGTAAGTTTCTTCGGAAAATCCTTTCCGGGAGCAGATCAATATGAAATTGAAGATTTTCCGGATATAGACTTATTAATTCAAACACACGATCATTATGACCATTTGGATTACCCAAGTGTGCTGAAGCTAAAGTCTAAAGTGAAAAAAGTGGTGACTTCTCTTGGGGTTGGTGCGCACCTGGAGTACTGGGGAATAGCCCCTGAAAAAATTACCGAATTGAACTGGTGGGAACATCACCAGGTAAATCCGCAGTTAAAAATTACTGCAGCTCCTGCAAGGCATTTTTCGGGACGCGGATTTTCCCGGTTTCAAACCTTATGGTCTTCATTTATTCTTGAAATAGGAAATTATAAGTTCTTCCTTGGAGGAGATTCCGGGTATAGCAACCAATTTAAGGAGATAGGGGAGAAATTTGGGCCATTTGACCTGGCTTTTATGGAGTGTGGGCAGTACAATGAGAACTGGCCGCAAATCCATATTTTCCCGGAGCAGATAATTCCGGCAGCACAGGAACTAAAGGCAAAAATGGTTTGGCCGGTGCACTGGGGCAAATTCAGCCTTTCCCTGCACCCGTGGAATGAACCCATACAGCGGTTTACAGCGGCTGCTAAAAAAGCAAGTTTGTCTTATATTTCTCCAAAAATTGGCCAACCTGTTACTTTTGGGGAAGATTTTCAGCAGGATGACTGGTGGAATTTTGAAAACAAATAAAAGATTATCACATAATAAGCTGGCAACAGAATTGATGGAATGGGCCCTCCTGGAATTTGCCGGAGTAGAAAATAGATTTGTAGAAAAACTGTTTTCCCTGAGCTCGGGATTCATCATACTAAACGATTTATTTCTTAATATAAAACTTAATGAAAGACCTCAAAACCCACTGGGATGAAATTTACAGGACAAAGCAATGTACAGAACTAAGCTGGTACGAGCCAATGCCCGAGACCTCCCTTAATTTTATTAAAGATTTTAACCTGGAAAAAGATAGTGCCATCCTGGATGTTGGAGGCGGAGACAGTGTACTGGCAGAATTTCTTCTTGCACAGGAGTACCAAAACCTGAGCGTCCTGGATATCTCTGATGAAGCCCTGGAATGTGCAAAAGCGCGCATTGGAGACAGGGCCGGCGAAGTAAATTGGATCCAGGCTAATGTCACTTCTTTTCAACCCAAAGAGCAATACGATCTTTGGCACGATCGTGCTGCTTTTCATTTTTTAACTGATGAGGCCGATGTGCAAAAATACCTGGAGGCTTTAAAAAAAGCTGTAAAAGCAGGGGGATATGTGCTTATGGCCACTTTTGCCAAAAATGGGCCGGAAAGCTGTAGTGAACTGCCGGTAAAAAGATATGGGATAGGAGAATTACAGGATCTTTTTGAAGAAGGATTTCGCACCCTAGGTTGTAAAAATGTAGATCATACCACGCCTTCAGGAGAAGTACAAAGCTTTACGTTTTGCAGTTTTCAGAAAAGAGACTGACGGGGACTTCAAAAATTATTTTTCATTTTAAATTTCAAAAAACTGCTTCATGCACCAAGAGGATGAAATTTTTAGAGACGGTTACCGTCATATCTCTTATCGTGGGGAAAAGTTTTCTTCCGAAGAAATGCTGGAGAGAAGCCGGCAGTTTTATAAGTGGCTAAATAAACGCCGCTCTGTTCGGGATTTTTCTAATGAGCCCGTGCCGCGGGAAGTAATTGAAAATATCCTGAAATCGGCCTCTACCGCACCGTCCGGAGCACATAAGCAACCCTGGACCTTTTGTGCCGTTTCTAATATAGCCCTTAAAAAGAAAATAAAAGCGGCTGCAGAAGAAGAGGAAAAAGAAAATTATAACAACAGGATGAGTTCCCGCTGGAAGGAGGAGCTAAAGGCATTGGGAACCAATGAGCATAAGCCTTTCCTGGAAACTGCGCCATGGCTCATCGTGGTTTTCAAGAAAGTTTTTGAGCTGGAGGAGAACGGGCAAAAATCTAATAATTATTATGTAAATGAGTCGGTTGGAATCGCCTGCGGAATGCTCATTTCGGCTATACATCATGCCGGGCTGGTTACGCTAACCCATACGCCAAGTCCCATGAATTTTTTAACTGAAGTTTTGCAGCGCCCTGCTAATGAACGCGCTTTTCTCCTGTTACCCGTAGGGTATCAAAAGGAGCTTGCATACGTTCCCGATATTAAACGCAGAAGCCTTGAGGAGGTAAGTTGCTTTTATGAATAGAAGAGAAGGTAAAAATTGTTAAAATCTAATTGGCGGCTTCATAAAGCAACTTCACATTAGGGTCTAATTTTATTTCAACAGGTTTTTTGACCGCATTAAAATTGAAATTTTCCTTTTTCTTGTCTATGCTGAAATTCTTAATTTCTGAAGAGCTATCGGCATAAACCACCTTAATTTCCAAGGGAAAAGTAAAGTTGTTCTTTTGTTGTTGGGCAAGGCTGAAAGTAATTGTTCCATTTTTGTAATTCCATTCGGTTTTTAGAACCGGATGCCCGTATTGCCTTAACCACTGGTTAAAGAAATTCTGAAGGTCTTCTCCTGAAACTTCTTCAAAAACCTCCTGCAGGTCTTCAGAAGTGGCATTGTTAAGCTTGTACTCCTCATAATATTTCCTTATGGCTTTCCAAAAATTTTCATTTCCAACTTTTTGCCGTAACATATGTAAAACCCAGGCTCCTTTTTGATAAGAATTGGGATTTAGGAGTTTCATATAATTGGTTTGTGTACTATCTATAATGGGTGTTTTAGTGGTTTTGCTGAAGTTGATGACCTTGATTTTTTCTTCCATCAATTTTTCATCCAGTTTCTGCTTGCCATATTTCGCTTCGGCATATAAATCGGTAAAATAAGTAGCAAAACCTTCGCTTAGCCACAACTGCGGCCAGTCAGTTTCTGAAGCAGAATCGCCAAACCACTGGTGGGCGATCTCATGCGCCATAAGAAACTCTGCACTGCGGTCGCCTTTTACCGAATTTTCAGAATAAAAAATATTGCCGGCATTTTCCATTCCGCCATAACGGGTGGTAGATTGTACGTTGGCAAGTTTGGAATAGGGATAAGGCCCCACATTTTCTATAAACCAGGAAAGTATTTCCCGGGCCTGGGCATAATCATAAAATCCGGCTTTTTTATTTTCAGGATAAACCCAGCTGGAAACAGGAATATGGTTTACTTCCTCCAGATTTTCAACCGCAAATTCTGCAGCGCCAAACACCATCACTTTGGTGGGCAGGGGGACCTCGCTACTATAAAAATACTGGGTTTTGTCCTTCCCGATATTAGTAATTTCTTTTAATTTCCCGTTGGCGATCACCTGGTAATGAGAGGGCGCGGTAACTTTAAAATCTACAAAAGCTTTATCTGAAGGATGGTCTATAGTAGGAAGCCAATGGTGAGCCCGGTTTGGCCAGTTATCTCCAAAAAAAGTATGGTTTCCAAATTTATTTTTGCTGATAATAAGCCCGTCCCGGGGTATTCCATGGTAGTAGATCCTAATTACGCCGGAATCTTTTCCTGTTGAAATAAGTAATTTTTCAGCCTCTTGTGAAAATGTTAATTTTTTGTTCCTGCCAATAACGCTGTCAACCTTCATTCCTTTTCCTGTATGGTTAGGACTCACCAGGTCCAGCAACAGCTTGTCTTTATTGCTTTTTAAGCGATAATCAATGTCAGCTTCAGCAAATATACTGTCATTTTCATCATTCAGCTCAATAGAGAAAGTATATTTATGGATATCTGTATCCAGCTCCTGGCAGAAGGTTTTTTCAGCAAAAAGGATTGCAAAATTCAATATGGATAATATCGAAATTCTAAGTTTCATCTAACTGGTTTTGGGCCTAAAATACAGCTTTTAAAGGATTCTGAAAATGCTAAGTTTTTATAAACTACCAAGATCTTTTACTGGAGCTTTATAATATTCTTTGAGCAGCCGTAAATAATTATTACAGTTGATAGAGCTTAGCCATTAGCCTGAAACTTTTTGTATACAATTTGCTGTTGCTTTACATAGTGAGGTGTAGTCTCACATCAACCAAACTACAGCTTATTTTTAATTCACCATTCTCTTCATCATTTCGCCCGCGGCAGGCTTTAAGTGAAAATTAATGCTCGTATCTATGCGGGACCACAATTTTTGAAACTCCTCATTGAAGGAAGAAAAATACTTGAGGGTTTCTTTATTGATCTTCTTTAGAGAATCCAGGTCTGGATCAACATAAAATTTTAGAGCAAAGAGCGTCCTTGGAATATCTTCAATAATAATCTTATTCTTCTTGATTTTTGCATAAACAAAGAAGGGATGGTTATAAGCATCAGAATCAATATAGGCGATCTTATATGAACTCTTTATTTTTGCAAATTTCTTTTCAAAAGCCAGGTAGGAATTGGCAAGATTAATATGAATTGTGATGTGATCTGGATCGAATTCTTCTTTTCTATGTTGAAAAATGAACTTAATTTTATTCCTGCCTTTTGCTTCAATTAGATTGCAAATCTTCTCTACAAAATTCTTGTAATAGCCATAGGCGAGAGCCCTGGCAACACTTTTTCTATATTCCCTTATTTTTAATAAGAGCATAGTGATAAAAAGTAATAAAAAAGTAAAGATGGCTAATGTTATAGCAAATTTAGGATCTAATTTTTCTTCATAAAACTGTAAGTAGGCCAATACGGTAGGTACAAAAGAAGTAAATGCTTCCTTGATAAAACCCAGTGTGAAAATAAGCCTCAACTTAGTCATTTCCCCAGCCCCATTCGTTAAATTAACTACAACAAGATAATCAATTCCCTGGTGATGTATCTGTTACTTTTATCTAAAATAGGCCACACTACACCTAATGTAATTATTTTTTTTACGGCTTCTTTCACAGAGCCTTGTTCACGCTCCTGCCATGCATTGCAGTGCCCATTTATTAATAAAGACATTTATCAGAACTTTTTTCATACTTTCTTCTTTAACAGATAAAAAATATGAATGTATCGCGAAGGATGCTTAATTGTACAAAGGTGATCATCACTTCTGCTTTGTAAAACCTTTCAGGAATTCCAGAATCCCCATTGTGATAATTTTAGAGATTTTATTTAATAAATTAAAGTACATTTAGAAGAACTTCAAAATTCTTTTTAAAAGTATGCGGGTAAGGATAGAAAGAAAAAGTTTAAAATTCCTGCCGGATTCCAGCAGGGTGGTGGCACGTTTCTTTAATAATGGTGAATCCCGTACCCGTAATCTTATAGCACGCATTATGGCTATGACTCAACATGAGTTAAATCATGAGCTCGAGCATACGCTTCGGGATTTTAGCGGGCGGCACAGAAATATTTCCAGGATTTTTTTCAGGCATTTTGAGAATGTAAGGGCTACGCTGGAAGCCATGGAAATAGATCATCAGGAACTTTCTGAAAAAAGAAAAATGCTAATTGGTTCCTATTGCACTATGGAATATTCCATAGAATCTGCCGCATTTTTTAATCCTTCCATTATTGAAGATTTTGATCAGTCTTTCCTGGCAGAAGGGGAAAAAAGAGTTTTACTATCTTTTAGAGCTACGGGAGAAGGCCATCTCTCTTCTATAGTATTTCGCAGAGGTATACTGGACAAGCATAACGATCTTCATATCATGAAGATTCGAAATCATATTGATGCGGCAACTATTGGGCAAAAGAAATCTTACAATAAAGAGCGTTTTGTAGAAAAGATGAAGGAGATGGATATTCCGGATAAATATTCTTCAGTAATTATGGATTCTCTTCCTGAACATTTTGAGTACCATGTGCTTAAAAAAATTGTAGAAGATCTTTTGGAAGATCGTAATATAAGTCAGGACCGGCGAATGGCTTTGGAAGAAATGACCTGGCTGGTAGATTCTTATTATGATCTGGAATTCAAAATTGATTCTGATATTTCTGAAAGGGTGATATTTCCAATTTCCGCTTCTGAAAGCCGCGGGATCGAAGATGCCAGGTTTGTGCGGTTTACTGAAGATGATGGCTCTCAAAAGGTTTATGCCACGTACACTGCTTTTAATGGTCACACCATTATTCCAAAATTACTTTCTACTGAAGATTTTTACACTTTCCGGATTATGCCAATGCATGGCGATGGGGCCCAAAACAAGAATCTGGCTCTTTTTCCGAAGAAAATAAAAGGGAAATACGCCATGCTGGCTCGTATTGATGGGGTAAATAATTACCTGATGTATTCTGAGAGGAATACGTTGTGGACCAATCCGGAAATCATTCAAAGGCCCAAATTCCCCTGGGAATTTACACAAATAGGAAACTGCGGTCCTCCCCTGTGGACTAAAGATGGCTGGCTTGTTCTTACACATGGGGTAGGGGCGATGAGGCGGTATTGTATTGGGGCTTCTTTATTTGATCTTGAAGATCCTTCAAAAGAAATAGGCAGGCTTAGAGAACCTTTACTTTCTCCCCTGGAAGAGGAGCGGGAAGGTTATGTGCCTAATGTAGTCTATTCCTGCGGCGCGCTGATACATAACGAGAGTCTTATTTTACCTTATGCGGTGTCTGATTATTCTTCAACCTATGCGGTTGTTAATTTGGCTGAACTTTTATATGCCTTAACCACCAACCAGTAGTATTAGAATTTAATATTTATAGTTTTTTAGAATGTTCCTGTATAACGCAAGATAGTTTTCTACCATTTTGCCGTTGCTAAAATTGTGCAGTGCATGCTCCCTGCAATTTTCTGGGGAGATAAGGTGTAAAGATGCTACTGCTTTCACAGCTTCTTGAAGAGTATTTACTAAAAAGCCCGTTCTACCGTCAAGAATAAGTTCTGGCATGCTGCCCCTGTTAAAGGCAATTACCGGGGTACCACACATCATGGCTTCAACCACGCTTAAGCCAAAAGGCTCCTCAAAAGATATAGGATGAAGCAGGGCTTTTGCATTTCCTAAAAGTTCCTTTCTAAATGCAGGATCGGCATTTCCCAGGTACTCCACCTTTCCACTATATAGATGAGGTTTTACCAGGGTTTCAAAATATTGATTATCCTGTATAAGGCCCGCCATCTTTAATTTATGACCACTTTTAATGGCAATCTCAATAGCTGTGTGAGCTCCTTTATGGGGATGGATTCTTCCAAAGTAAAGCAGGTACTCCCCTTTTTCTGGGCAATAGGGAAAATCTTCCGGAGCTATACCGTGATGTATGGTGCTTAGGTAATTAAGAGACGGATGTCTGTCTGCTTCTGAAATGGAGACGTAATAAGTAGTAGCATTATATTTTTGATAAACGGGCAAAATTTTAGGGGAGGAGAAACCATGAATAGTAGTGAGCATTGGGGTTTTAATGAGGGCCGAATAGGTGAGGGGTAGAAAATCAAAATGGTTATGAATAAGATCAAAATTCCCGGCCTGCTCCATAAGATTACTAATATGAAGGCTTTCCCAAACCTTGGGATCAGCTTCCGGATCTTCGGCATAACCATGCTTACAAACCCAATGTAGCGCGCCGGAAGTTATGGAATCTCCCGTTGCAAAAAGGCTGGCTTCAATTCCTGATTTTAATAATCCCTCGCAAATAGTTGAAGCTACCTGTTCCCAGGGGCCGTAATTCCTTGGTGGTGTTCTCCAGGCAATAGGGGAAAGTATGGCAATTTTCATTGCTTAATCGTCTTTTTGAAGCAGGGCTATTGCTGTTTTTTGGGTATTTTCTGAAGAAACTTCAGGAAAAGAAAGCCGGGCAAGTAAGTAACTTAAGCTGGATTCTGCTCCCTGGTTAAGATTCACATAAGTGTCTTCCAGGCCATCATAACATCCACCAGTACAGGGGTTGTAAATTATACGATGCAGATGGTTATTTCCCAGAAACCAGTTAAACGCGTGCTTTTTCTTCAGCTCGTATTCATCCTCTTTAAAGATCTTGCTGAATTTTTCCATCGCAAGTATGGTATAACTTACATCTATAGGTTGTTCTCCTCCCATACTTACTTCTTTTACATCATCACCTTTATGCAACCAGTTTTTATTAGAAATAACACACAGGCGATCATTCTGGAATATTTTTGAAAGCAGAAAGTCAAAAGATGTTTTTGCTACTTTCCTGAAACTTTCGCTACCGGTGGCCAGGGCAGCACATAGCATTGCTTCTGAAAGTACAGAGTTACCGTAAGTTAAATAGGACTCGTACCACAACCAGGACCCGTTGGATTCATGGCGAAACATTTGAAGCATTCTTTTGGCAAATTTGTCTATAAGGGATAAATGAAAAGCCGAATCTTTTTTCAGGTTATAATAATAAAGGCCTTTGATAATGAAAGCCATGGCCCTGGTGGAATGGATCTCCTCAATAATACAGGCTGTTTCTTCTATAATCTGCCCAGCTTCTTTTATTTCTTGCTGAAGTTTTTCGGGAAGTATATCTGCCACGTAATAAAAATATCCCAATGCCCACAAGGCCCGTCCAGTGGAATCTTCCAGATTTACCGAAGAATTCTGACTGGTAAAATTTTTACCGGCATCTACATAATTAAGGAAAGTAGCATCGGGTTGATGGCAATATTTTATAAAATTGAAATAGATTTTTATATATTTAATGGCTTCTTTTTTGCCGGTACATTCATAATATCTGCACATCGCAATTAATGCGCGGGCATTGTCATCCAACGTATATCCCGAAGATATATCCGGTTGTGAAATGACCGCAAACTGGATGATCCCAAAATCTGTAGTTAGATTTTTGATATGGTCGGGATTAATATCGGGTATTTTAAACTCTAACTCCAGCTGGTTGCTTACTGCTTTTTTGAATAAAATGGCATGTGCAATAGCAGCGTTTTGCCATGCGGTATGGGCAGTGGCATGTAAGGCGTTAAAAGAGAGGTTTTTCCTCAGGTTGTTATCCCTCAAAAGCTTTCTCACTGCCTCGCCTAGTTGGTTGGGATTTCTAAAATCGACAATAATCCCTTTATCGTTTCCCAATACTTCTATGGCATGGGGAATAGGAGTAGAGATTATAGGGCATCCGCAGCTAAGGGCATAAGAGAAAGTACCGCTAACCGCCTGATTGGGATCCCTGGAAGTGAACAGGTAAATGTCAGAAAGTTGCAAATACTCCAGTAATACAGGGAGTTCTACAAATCGATCAATAAATTTTACATGCCTGTTCAGGTCGAGATGTTCTATTTTCTCCTTTAGCATTTGCCGGTAGCTTTCACCTTCCTGCTTTTGAAGGGAAGGATGGGTTTTTCCAATTATAAGGAAGAGAACATCAGGAATTTCCTCAATAATAGAAGGGAGGGCTTCTAAGGTGGTTTCAATACTTTTTCCCGGGCCCAGTAAGCCAAAAGTTGAAAGGATTTTTCTTCCTTCAAAATGATATTTTTCTTTCAGAACTTCACGGCCTGTGTGCTTAACCAGGTGAGTGCCATGCGGGATTATCTTTATGGAGTCCCTGGATATGCCATATTCTTTCTGAAGAATTTCTGAAGAATTTCTAGTCATTACCGTTAAGAAATTAACCCTATGGGCAATATCCCTTACGTAAGATTTTAGATGAGCTTCCGGATTTGGAAGTACGGTATGGAAGCATATAACAACGGGTACCTGTACAGATTTCAGAAAAAGGAGAAATTCATTTTCAGTATTCTTAAAGAATCCAAATTCATGCTGAATAACAACCAGTTTAATTGAAGTGTTTGCTACGATATGGTTTAAAACACCAGGATACGATTCGGTATCATCAGTATCAAGAATTAATTTTACTTCTTCTGCATAAGCATGCTTTTCAAATTTGGATTCCAGTGCACAAATCCGGATTTCAAAAGAATTTTGGAATTGATTTTTTAAAGCCTCTAACAAGTCTTGGGAATAAGTAGCTATTCCGCATTCCCGGGGTGGAAAAGAAGTAATCATTAAAATTGCCGGGAGTTCTTTTTTAGAAGTAACTTCTATGGGATTATAACCTGTCCAATATTTTTGCCTGCTTCTTGTCTTGTTTGCTGTCTTCATCACCCACCGCCCTAAATTAATTAAAAAAGAAGCTTTTATACAGCTTTCTTTACAATCTCAAGATACTCTTATTTATGATTATAAAGCCCTGGTTCTTCTGGTAAAGTATTGTTAAACCTTTCTTGTATTTATTTTTTAGCCTTGACTTGAGATGAAGCTGCAAATCGCGTTTATTCCACAATGGCCCTCCTGAAAATAAAGAATAGGAAAACATGCATCGCAATGCGAA
Organism: Autumnicola aciditolerans; assembly: GCF_041679265.1. Classification (NCBI taxonomy): domain Bacteria; kingdom Pseudomonadati; phylum Bacteroidota; class Flavobacteriia; order Flavobacteriales; family Flavobacteriaceae; genus Autumnicola; species Autumnicola aciditolerans. Next base: position 19,529 of record NZ_JBGFSM010000005.1, on the reverse strand, counting down.
AAGCTATTTTCACAAAATGTTAAAGTCTTAATGCTGTCTCAATAATTCCTTTGCGCGGTCTATGGCCATACAGCAAATATTCCCGTAAGAATCTTCTCCCTGCTCCACAAGTTGATAGGAATTTATGAATTGATAATAGGCGATAACTGCACGGGGATGTTTTTTAGCTTCCAGTAAAATTTGATATGAAGCATTTCTAAGGTCTTTTCTCATGATATCATCAACATATCTTTTTAATTCCTGATCAGGAACGAATGTTACTTTATTGATTTTTCGCCTGAATTCTAGTAACCGCTGTCTGGAACCATGCTTGTCAATTAGGTTGCTCAACATTCCCTTTTTGTAAGCTTTAAAATCATCGATATCACGAGCAGGTGAGGCGTAGAGAGAACTCCCATTTTCATCGGGAGCGTAAAACCAAAATCCTTTTTTTAGCTCTTTTTTTAATTTCCTGGGTATTCTGAATCTTGCCATTTTTAAATCAAACCTCTAAATTATATTGCTATGGGGTCCTTGACGTATAATTGTTTCCCAACCCTTTTTATGTGATGGACCAACTCTGGATTAGAAAGTTTTTGATAAATGGATAAGTCAATCGTATAGGCTAACATTAGGTCATCGAGTTTTTTCTCAACCTGAAGCAGTTCATCAAAACTTAGCTCCGCTTTTAAGCTAATATCAATGTTAGATCCTTCCCGGTAAGTTCCCAAAGCCCTGGAGCCATAGATCAATGCCTCTTCAATTCCTGGAAAAGAATTGAATACTTTAATTAGTTTCAGAAGTACATGATCTTTTAATCCAAATTCCATAATAAATTTGCTATTCAACCGCTTTTTGCATGCTCAGCATCTTTTCTTTAAAATTATTAAAAAGCGCTACATATTCCTCCAAAATGATATTAACTATTTTTATTACCGTTTTTTCATCATAAGTATGAGTAGTTCTATTTCGACTAATAATTATAGCCATCCAGTTTTCTGATATCTTCTCTGGCCATACTGGAAGGTTTCTTTTACAAATGTAGTTAATAAGAACGCTTTCTGGAAGTCCTGTTGCTGAAAGCATTAGTATTAGTAGAGAAATTTCTTTAATCAGTTATAGAGGTAAAAATTACAGAGCTGCACAAACCTTTTAATTTTGGAATTTGATTGAGAAAATTCCGGAAGCGGGTTCACCACTTCAAATTGTGGTACTATTTATAAAGAAAAACTCTTAATAAATATTATTATAAAGCACTTTATTTCAGTGATTTCGGCTATTTATCGATTTATTAATACATATCCTCGAAAAGTTTAAATTTTAAACTAAACAAAAATTAAAATTCTGTTAATTTGACTTAAATATTGTGTATGAAATAAGCCCTATCTTTTTGATACCCAGTATGGTCCTTCCCCCTGAATAGGATACTAGCTTAGTTTATTAATTAAATCTTTCTTTAAAATGATTGCACTATTACTCAAGTTTAATAGGCTAACAGGTATTTTGCTGTTACTATTGTTTTTAGCACTGCCAACAATGTCAATTGTGGGGCAGACGGGATCCGGCCATGAGCAAAATGAGACTGCATCATCCACGGCCACTGTAACAACCGATAAGGATGATTATGCTCCTGGAGAGTATGTAATTATAACCGGAACCGGTTGGCAACCAGGCGAGAGGGTGGATTTTACGTTCGAGGAAACTCCTAAACCGGAAACCTGTGTCAATTCCCATGATAATTTCGCTATTGCCGATGCGAATGGTAATATTTTTTATAATGAGTTTTTGATTAAGGTTAATCATATTGGTGTTGCTTTTGTCTTGACGGCAACCGGGCAAACTTCAGGTAGAATTGCAGTTACGGAGTTTACGGACGCTAATGTTACTTTTACTGCATCAGGATTACCAAATGGCGCTACAAATCAAATTATTGTTACTTGGAATGTAGTAACTGTATCAGGCAGTGCACCCTTACCAAACCCTAGTTCAGGTACTCGAGAGTTCGTTTATCCCGGCCCTTCAAGTCCAGCAATTCCCGTTAGAAATGACCAAAGTGTTACTTATTCTTATAACGATTTAATTATTTCTGGTACAACTTATTCTGCTGTTGGCGGTTCTGTGCAAGGTGCAAATAATGGAATGGGAGGACAAACCATTAATGCCGTCTATTCTGCGGTTGCTTGTGTTTCTCCTTCAATTTCAACTGTTCCAAGTGACAAAATAATAACATATGGTGATCCAGATCCAATATTTTCGGTTGGGGCTAGTGGTGATGGATTGAGCTACCAATGGCAATATAACACAACAGGCGCACCATCAGTATGGAATAATGTGGGTGCAAATTTAAACAGTTATACTGTTCCATCTCCTAATGTTAGTTTCAGTGGACGTACTTATCGAGTAGTAATTACAGGTAATTGCGGCACTGTAACTAGTGCTCCGGCAAGCCTTACTGTGAACAAAAAGAATATCACCGGAAGCTTTACAGCAGGAAACAAAGTATATAATGGTGAAACATCTGCAACTGTTGCTACAAGGAGCTTGACAGGTGTGCTCTCAACAGATGCATCAAACGTAAGTTTAACCGGTGGTACGGCAACATTTGCTACTGCCTCAGCAGGAACAGGTAAGACTGTAACACTTACAGGAGCAACACTTGCAGGAACTGTTTCTGGCAACTACAACCTGCTTTCAATAGGAACAACTACAGCTGATATCCTTGCAAAAGATATCACCGGAAGCTTTACAGTAAGCAACAAGGTATATGATGGTAATACCTCTGCAACTGTTGCTACAAGGAGCTTAACAGGTGTGCTCTCAACAGATGCAGCAAACGTAAGTTTAACCGGTGGTACGGCAACATTTGCTACTGCCTCAGCAGGAACAGGTAAGATTGTAACACTTACAGGAGCAACACTTGCAGGAACTGCCTCTGGCAACTACAACCTGCTTTCAATAGGAACAACTACAGCTGATATCATTGCAAGAGATATCACCGGAAGTTTTACAGTAAGCAACAAGGTATATGATGGGAATACATCTGCAATAGTGAATTCCCGATCTTTGATTGGTATAGTAGGTACAGATAACGTTAATCTAAATGGTGGTACTGCGACTTTTGATAATAAAAATGTTGGAATTGCTAAGACTGTTATTTTAAATGGTTATTCTCTATCTGGAACTGCAGCAGGGAATTATAATTTGACAACAGTTACCGATGCAAATGCTGATATCACCCAGGCAGCTCTTACCGTAAGCATCACTGCTGACGATAGAGAATACGATGCCACTACGGACGCCACAGTTGTGATCGCTGGTATTTCTGGAATCCTTGGATCAGATGATGTTACTGCTTCGGCAAGCAATGGAAACTTTGATGATAAGAATGTTGGAACCGATAAAACGGTGACTGCAGATATCGCTACCGCTGGTACCGATGCTGGAAACTACAGCTTCAATGCCACGGCTACGGCTTTTGCTGATATTACCCAGGCCGCTCTGACCGTAAGTATTACTGCCGATGATAAGGAGTACGATGCCACTACAGCTGCCACCGTTTTGGTAGCTGGTGTTTCGGGAATCCTTGGATCAGATGATGTGACTGCTTCGGCAAGCAATGGAAGTTTTGATAATAAGAATGTCGGAACCGATAAGACGGTGACTGCTGATATTGCTTCTGCTGGTACCGATGCTGGAAACTACAGCTTTAATGCCACGGCTACGGCTTTTGCTGATATTACCCAGGCAGCTCTGAGCGTAAGTATTACTGCTGATGATAAGGAGTACGATGCCACTACCGACGCCACAGTTGTGGTAGCTGGTGTTTCCGGAATCCTTGGATCAGATGATGTAACTGCTTCGGCAAGCAATGGAAGTTTTGATGATAAGAATGTTGGAACCGATAAAACGGTGACTGCTGATATTGCCACCGCTGGTGCTGATGCTGGTAACTACAGCTTCAATACTACGGCTACGGCTTTTGCTGATATCACCCAGGCCGCTCTGACTGTAAGTATTACTGCTGATGATAAGGAGTACGATACCACTACGGATGCTACCGTTTTGGTAGCTGGTATTGCAGGAATTATTGGATCAGATGATGTGACTGCTTCGGCAAGCAATGGAAACTTTGATGATAAGAATGTTGGAACCGATAAAACGGTGACTGCAGATATTGCTACCGCTGGTACCGATGCTGGAAACTACAGCTTTAATGCCACGGCTACAGCTCTTGCTGATATTACCCAGGCAGCTATGACCGTAAGTATTACTGCTGATGATAAGGAGTACAATGCCACTACCGACGCCACAGTTGTGGTAGCTGATGTTTCGGGAATCCTTGGATCAGATGATGTGACCGCCAGTGTTTCTAACGGAAGTTTTGATGATAAGAATGTCGGAACCAATAAGACGGTGACTGCAGATATCGCCACCGCTGGTATCGATGCTGCTAACTACAGCTTCAATGCCACGGCTACAGCTCTTGCTGATATCACCCAGGCAGCTCTGACCGTAAGTATTACTGCTGATGATAAGGAGTACAATGCCACTACCGACGCCACAGTTGTGGTAGCTGGTGTTTCGGGAACCCTTGGATCAGATGATGTGACTGCTTCGGCAAGCAATGGAAGTTTTGATGATAAGAATGTCGGAACTGATAAAACGGTGACTGCAGATATTGCTACCGCTGGTGCCGATGCTGGAAACTACAGCTTCAATGCCACGGCTACGGCTTTTGCTGATATTACCCAGGCCGCTCTGACCATAAGTACTACTGCTGATGATAAGGAGTACAATGCCACTACAGCTGCCACAGTTGAAGTTTCCAACATAGTAGGAATCCTTGGATCAGATGATGTGACTGCTTCGGCAAGCAATGGAAACTTTGATGATAAGAATGTCGGAACCGATAAAACGGTGACTGCAGATATCGCTACCGCTGGTACCGATGCTGGAAACTACAGCTTTAATGCCACGGCTACGGCTTTTGCTGATATTACCCAGGCCGCTTTGACTGTAAGTATTACTGCGGATGATAAGGAGTACGATGCCACTACAGCTGCCACAGTTGAAGTTTCCAACATAGTAGGAATCCTTGGATCAGATGATGTTACTGCTTCGGCAAGCAATGGAAGTTTTGATGATAAGAATGTCGGAACCAATAAGACGGTGACTGCTGATATTGCTACCGCTGGTACTGATGCTGGTAACTACAGCTTCAATGCTACGGCTACAGCTCTTGCTGATATTACCCAGGCAGCTCTGACCGTAAGTATTACTGCTGATGATAAGGAGTACAATGCCACTACAGCTGCCACAGTTGAAGTTTCCAACATAGTAGGAATCCTTGGATCAGATGATGTGACTGCTTCGGCAAGCAATGGAAGTTTTGATGATAAGAATGTCGGAACCAATAAGACGGTGACTGCAGATATCGCTACTGCTGGTACCGATGCTGGAAACTACAGCTTCAATGCCACGGCTACGGCTTTTGCTGATATTACCCAGGCCGCTCTGACCGTAAGTATTACTGCTGATGATAAGGAGTACGATGCCACTACCGACGCCACAGTTGTGGTAGCTGGTATTGCAGGAATTATTAGATCAGATGATGTGACTGCTTCGGCAAGCAATGGAAGTTTTGATGATAAGAATGTCGGAACCAATAAGACGGTGACTGCTGATATTGCTACTGCTGGTACCGATGCTGCTAACTACAGCTTCAATGCCACGGCTACAGCTCTTGCTGATATCACCCAGGCCGCTCTGACCGTAAGTATTACTGCGGATCATAAGGAGTACGATGCCACTACAGCTGCCACAGTTGAAGTTTCCAACATAGTAGGAATCCTTGAATCAGATGATGTGACTGCTTCGGCAAGCAATGGAAGTTTTGATGATAAGAATGTTGGAACCAATAAGACGGTGACTGCAGATATTGCTACCGCTGGTACCGATGCTGGAAACTACAGCTTCAATACTATGGCTACAGCTCTTGCTGATATCACCCAGGCAGCTTTGACCGTAAACATCACTGCTGATGATAAGGAGTACGATGCTACTACGGATGCCACAGTTGTGGTAGCTGATGTTTCGGGAATCCTTGGATCAGATGATGTTACCGCGAGTGCTTCTAACGGAAGTTTTGATAATAAGAATGTCGGAATCGATAAAACGGTGACTGCAGATATTGCTACCGCTGGTACCGATGCTGCTAACTACAGCTTCAATGCCACGGCTACGGCTTTTGCTGATATTACCCAGGCCGCTTTGACTGTAAGTATTACTGCGGATGATAAGGAGTACGATGCCACTACCGACGCCACAGTTGTGGTAGCTGATGTTTCGGGAATCCTTGGATCAGATGATGTTACTGCCAGTGCTTCTAACGGAAGTTTTGATAATAAGAATGTCGGAACCGATAAGACGGTGACTGCAGATATTGCTACTGCTGGTACTGATGCTGGTAACTACAGCTTCAATGCTACGGCTACAGCTCTTGCTGATATTACCCAGGCCGCTCTGACCGTAAGTATTACTGCGGATGATAAGGAGTATGATGCCACTACAGCTGTCACAGTTGAAGTTTCCAACATAGTAGGAATCCTTGGATCAGATGATGTGACTGCTTCGGCAAGCAACGGAAACTTTGATAATAAGAATGTCGGAACCAATAAGACGGTGACTGCTGATATTGCTACCGCTGGTACTGATGCTGGTAACTACAGCTTCAATGCCACGGCTACAGCTCTTGCTGATATTACCCAGGCCGCTCTGACCGTAAGCATTACTGCTGATGATAAGGAGTATGATGCCACTACAGCTGCCACAGTTGTGGTAGCTGATGTTTCGGGAATCCTTGGATCAGATGATGTGACCGCCAGTGCTTCTAACGGAAGTTTTGATAATAAGAATGTTGGAACCAATAAGACGGTGACTGCAGATATTGCTACCGCTGGTACCGATGCTGGAAACTACAGCTTTAATGCCATGGCTACGGCTTTTGCTGATATTACCCAGGCCGCTCTGACTGTAAGTATTACTGCTGATGATAAGGAGTACGATGCCACTACCGACGCCACAGTTGTGGTAGCTGGTATTGCAGGAATCCTTGGATCAGATGATGTTACTGCTTCGGCAAGCAATGGAAACTTTGATGATAAGAATGTTGGAACCGATAAAACGGTGACTGCAGATATCGCTACCGCTGGTACCGATGCTGCTAACTACAGCTTCAATGCCACGGCTACAGCTCTTGCTGATATTACAGCTAAAGCTCTCACTATTAAAGCAAATGACGCAGAAAAATACTGCGGACAAAACGACCCGGAATTTTCTGTAAGTTACGATGGTTTCGTACCTGGCGAAGGTAGAGACAATTTAAATGGCGAACTGCATTTCAACACTAATTCTGATAACAGTGAAGCGGGAATTTTTATAATTACTCCTGCCGGTTTAATTTCTGATAATTATGATATTTCTTTTGAAGAAGGGATGTTAACTATAAATGGAGTAACCATCGATGCCAGCACAAGTAGTAATCCAGTTCAATTAGGAACTACAGCAACGCTTTCAGCCCAGGTAACACCGGCTGTAGCTGGGGTGAGTGTAACATTTACATTGTCTGAATATAACAATACAAATACAGGGATATTTGCACAGGCTTATACAACCACAACCGGATCAAATGGGATAGCTACTGTGACAGTACCTAATCTGCCATCTGATGTGTATAAAGTAACAGTAGTTGCCGGAGGTGGATGTTCAGAATCTGAAGCTTACTTACCGGTTTACGATCCTGATGGAGGTTTTGTGACCGGAGGTGGATGGATCCAATCTCCAGGAACAGCGATGGAATCTGGAGCAACTGGTAAAGCAAACTTTGGTTTTAACGCGAAATATAAGAATGGTAAGAACAATATGACTGAAGTTGATGGTAATACAAACTTCCAATTCCAGGCTGGGGATTTACATCTTAAGAGTATTTCTCACGATAATATGTCACTGGTAATTTCAGGAGCCAAAGCAACCTATCGAGGGGTTGGAACTGTTAATGGTGCCGGTACACATAAATTCCTGTTGATTGCGATTGATGGAGATGTTTCCGGAGGTGGTGGAGTAGATAAATTCCGAATTAAAATATGGAAAGACAATTCTTCTGGAGTTCTATACGATAATCAATGGATGGTTGACGAAAATTCCAACGATGCTACAATTATAGGCGGCGGTTCAATCGTCATTCATAAACCTAAAGGACCAAATAATAAGTCATCTGAGACTTCTGAAAAGGCCTATTCAATTACTGAGGCTCAAACTCTGCAAATAGAAAATTTAAATTCTCTGGAAGTTGCTCCTAACCCAATGAATTCTTACGCAGACATTAAGTTTAGCCTTAAAAATGAATTGAAAGCAGATCTGTGGATATTCGATATAAATGGAAGAAAATTAAAAAATCTTTATTCATCAGTTGTTAAGGCCAATGAAGTAATTGAAGTAAGGTTTGAAAGAGGTAATCTAATGAGCGGTATGTATATTTGTAAATTGGTGACCGGTGATGGAAGGTCTTATGAAAAACAAATCGTAATAAGATAAAAATAAAATAATTTTCAGAATACAAGTCCGGCCTGAAAATCCGGACTTTTTATTATGTCTTGTACTGAAATAAGTTGACGATTTTTGAATGTTTTTTTCATCTTTATTAGTTAATATTTCTAATACTTGATGGTATATTTTGTAGGAACGGTAGTGTAGATGTTTTTTTAAGTGAACCTGGTTCTTTGTTTTAAATGAAGTCTATAATTGGATGGTTATGAGATATTTGTGTCCGAACATTATACTTACCGATTCAATAGGAACTTCGTTTGTTAGCGCAATAGTGGTTGCAAATCTATGCCGGGCCAGTTGAGTGGTAAAAGGCTTTCGTATTCCGCACACCATTGCAATTTCTTTTAGAAAAGCATTGGATTTTTGATTGCTCAGCACGGGTAGAATACACTTACACATTTTTACCTCCGGATAATCCTGCTAGCGATCAATAATTTCTTCGGCTATTGGTAATAGTGGAATACTGCTCAGGGATTTTGTTTGGTTCTCTTGATCCTTATCCATTTGCCACCGTCTATTCCAGTGATTATATTAGCTTCTGTTAGTTTTTCACATCCGAGTAAGCCAATCCAGTATAACAATTAAAAACGAACATATCTCTCACAAGCTTTAGCCTTTCGAAGTGCAAATCTTTTTCTAATAATATTTAACCCAAATGAAAAAGGGGAGTCGGAATTTGAATATTACCATTACATCCTCAGTTATGGTCCAAGATCTTTATATAATTCCAAGAATCCAACTTTCCAAGAACCTAAAAGATAATTTAATAAAAATTTTTAACATGAATGGATTAATAGATGCTAGGAGTTCCTGAAATATTTTGTACAGTATTTAGAAATGAATGATCTGGTTATAGCTCATAGATCAGATGTTAATGCTTAAGTTGGCCAGTTAAGGGAAAGGTACCTGATAAAAAAGTCCCTCACGTACAAAGAAATTTCAGATGCCAAGCTTTGGGGGAAAGGTGTGGAAGCTACTGCTAAATGTGAATTAGAACCACATGAAATATTTAAAAGGAATTGCCTATCGCATTCATATTTCAGCTGTGGAAAGAGTGGCTGAAATCAAAGACACCTTATATGAGAAAAAAGCCATTGAATCATAGCGGCTCTTAACTGAATCGAATAACAATTCAAATTTCAAATCATAACAAATTTCAATTTCAAATCATCTTAAAATTCTTTAGAAATGTTAAAGTCAAATAAATTTTTATAGCATATATGCTATATATAGCAAAGATGATATATATTTGTACTAGCGCAAGCGGAATGTTCTTTGAATTATTGTTTCATCATTAAACCAGAAGTAAATGGCTAAAGTTTCAGAACTGCTGAAACTGCTAAAAAAGGATGGTTGGTACTTGCACCGTAATGGAGCAAATCACGACTTGTATCGACATCCTACGAAGCAGGGACAGCTTACCGTTGCCCGGCACCATTCTAAGGAAATGGCTAAAGGAACGTACAACAGTATTTTGAAAAAAGCGGGTCTTAATTAATCCGCTTTTCCAAATACTAATATTAAATATTCAAAACCTAAATATTCAAGACCTATGCATAATTTTCATGACAACTTAAAAGAAACTAGCCCCCTTACCGTAATTATAGAATTCACTAATACCGGTTTATCTGCCTATATTAAAGAAGTAGATGGTCTCACAACCGTTGGGGATTCATTGGGAGAGATTAAAAGAAATATTAACGAAGTGATCCAATACGAATTAGAGTATTTGGAAGAACAAGGTGAAGAAGTACCAAAAATCACTGATCTAAAAATTAATTATGTGATAGATTTAGAGCAGTTTTTCTCTCACTATAAAGTAATTAATAAAACTGCATTTGCCGCGTATACCGGTATCAATCCAGGTCTTTTTAGACAGTATGCAAAAGGCTTAGTACCTATTTCTGATAAAAGAATGGAACAAATTTCAAAAGGATTACAAAAATTATCAGATGATTTAAATCATCTTCAGCTTGCGTAAAAAATTAAATTGGTTTAAAACAGAGCAGCAATTCAAAGATATGCCACCTTTCGGGGTGGCTTTTTTTAGGTAAAATAGGCAAGATCAGAGCAAAAAAAAATTTTTCAGATTTACCTCGAAATGAAAACTGAACTCTGGTTTAAAAGTAAGTTGGGTAGCAAGAGGGTAACGGACTAACGCCGCGTTATAGTTGTCAAATTGTTATATTTTAGCACTTTAAAATTTGAATAAAACTTGTTTTTTAGTAAAAATGCGTCAACTTCAACCACAACCTATAAGCCATGCGACAAAAAAAGAAAAGCTAAACGTTGACTGACCAGAAAATCTTCAACCGGTTTTTTATAAATATAGATTAATTACTCTTTTCAGAAGCAAAGAAAATTCATCACCGGATTGGTCTCGGTTTAACGAATTTGATTTTTAGAATTGAAAATCAGGCTGAAAAAAGGATTAAAAACTTAGGTCTTGTCGTTTATTTCTTAAATTTAATCACTACCAATGATAACTATTTCATGAAAAAAATGTTCATAGGAACCCTATTCCTTCTCTCCAATTTTGCCAGAACTCAAAATTTGCCTTTAGCTGATACCTGGAATACCATCGATTCACTTGAAATAACAGGTAAGGTTTCCTTAGCAGATGCATTAACGCAGAAGCTTTGAACCTACAGATGTTTTATCGAAATATAAATATCAGGATAGAACCGCCTATTATCAAAGTACGCGTGATGCCGCAACTCATTTCTTTTTCGATACTCTTCCAAAAGGAAGTTATATATTGGAATATACGGTGAGGGCAAATAATGCCGGATACTTCTCCAATGGGATTACCTCCATTAAAAGCATATGCCCCTGAATTTTCAGGGCATACCAAGGGAATTCGAGTGGAGATAGGAAAGGAGTGAGTATAATTTAGTTAAAAAGTTTACTAAAGCAATATCAGAGAAATAGCCATTTTAATAAGTTGTAGTCAATCGGGCAGCAGAGGAGTCAAAATAATATGATTGGGATAAGGAAATTAAAAGTGTATAGTTTCCCTATAGATGAATCAAAATTGAGAAAAAAGGAAAGTATGAGGAAGTTGTTTCTGGATGATCTGCGAAACCCTGAAATGGTTTATACTCCTTCTGAAGCAGAAGCTTTTGTAGTGGTGCGCAGCTTCAGGCAATTTGTAGAGTATATTGAAGAAAATGGCCTGCCGGATTTTATAAGTTTTGACAACGACCTGGGATTGGACGAAAATGAAGAGTTAGCACCTGATGGTTATGCCGCGGCCAAATGGCTGGTGTATGAATCGGGTTTGGATCTGCGCAACCTAAAATTTCATGTTCACTCGGCAAATCCTGTGGCGGCAGAGCAAATACGGGGATTGTTAGAGAATTATATTATTTTTTTGAAGAAGTAGCGACATTAAAAAGTCTATTTTTAAAATAAAACAAAAAATTGAAATCGCAGGTATTACTCTCTAATATACCTTATAGAACGTAGTTACTAATAATCCTTTGAATCCGGGAGAAGGAACCGCTAATAATTGCTTTTCTTCTCTGACATTAAAGTTAAACGGTGATGCTAAAAGGTTTATACCACTTTGTTTTTTTAGCCTGATGCCCTGGCCGGAAATAATATCTTTGTTGGGTTCAAAATCTTCTTCAGGTAAGTGTTCGGTGAGAATGACATATTTGAAATCGTACAGTTTTTCTACCACACTCTTGATTTCCGAATTTGATAAATGTTGCAGCACCTGCCTTAGAATTGCACAATCTCCCGGAGGCAATTTATCCTTTGCAATATCCAGGGTCTGGAACTTTAAATTAGCTGCTTTGAATTCTTCTTTATTATGCGCTATTAGCTCCGGAACTATGTCTATAGCAATGTACTTTTTACAATATTTTACCAGTTCTTTCCCAACATTGAAATCCCCGCAACCCAGGTCACAAACTGTCGGCGGAGTTTCAAAGCCTTCTAAAAAACCGGATACTACAGCTGTATACGGTTTTACTGTCTCAGGATGATGTGAGCCTAAACCTGAATAGAATTCAGCTTCCTTACCACCCCACAAATTGTTTTTATAGATCTGCACCATGGCAGCTTTTGTGGGCCATGGCTTTTTTATTTTTTTCTTCTTCATTAGTAGTGGTCTATTCTCTTCAGAGAAGTGGCTTTAAGTGTTAAAAATCAAGGATGATCTTCGGCTGATCGTGCCGTACATTATAGTTGTGTTTAGAACGAACACACAGCAGTACTTTTTCAGGATCTTTCTTGTCGGCCCGCTGAGTTTACTCCCTAATCCCGTAAAGGAGTAAAATCTATTCAGTGAAATTAAAGTTCAGGGCGCATAAAAACTGGATAGACGCCAAGAATTCTTTTACTCCAATAAAAGTGCTTTGTTAAAGAGGTCGTGGATAGGCCATCTATTTTAGGGAAATTCTAAAGACTCAATTCTTCCTCAATAATTCCTTCGCCCTGTCTATGGCCATGCAACAAATATTTCCATAAGAATCTTCGGCAATAACTGCACGAGGATGTTTTTTAGCTTCCGATAAAATTTGATAAGAAGAATTCCTGAGGTCTTTTCTAATTATTTTATCCACATAGTTTTTTAGCTCATCATCAGAAATGAGTGTTGGTTTATTGATTTTACTGCGAAATTCCATAAGCCGCTGCCGGGAACCATGCTTGTCCACCAGGTTTGTCAACACTCCTTTTTTATAGGCCATGAAATCATTAATATCACGCGAAGGTGAGGCGTGGAGGGAACTTCCATTTTCATCGGGAGGATAAAACCAAAACCCTTTTTTTAGCTCTTTTTTTAATTTCCTGGGGATTCTCAATTTTGCCATCTTTAAAACCTCAAGGTTATTTTTCTATGGTTTCTTTTATGTAGATTTGCTTTCCAACCCTGTTTATATGGTCTATCAAATCAGGATTAGAAAGTTTTTGATAAATGGATAAATCAATCGTATAGGGCAACATTAGATCATCAAGTTTTCGCTCAACCTGAATTAATTCCTCGAAACTCAGGTCTGCTTTTAAGGTAATATCAATGTCAGATCCTTCCCGGTAAGTTCCCAAAGCCCTAGAGCCATAGATCAATGCCTCTTTGATTCCCGGAAAAGAACGGAAAACCTTTCTTAGTTTTAGAAGTACATGTTCTTTTAATCCAAAATTCATTATTATTCAGCTTCCTTACTAATGCTCAGCATTTTTTCTTTAAAGTTGTTGAATTGTGCTGCATATTTTTCTAAAATGGCATCTACTATTTCTATAGCCGTTTCTTCGTCATAAGTATGAGTAGTTCTATTTCGACTAATAATCATATCCATCCAGGTATCTCCGTCTTTGATTAACCCAAATTTAAAAGCTTCACGTGTGGCATCCCGGCTTCCTCTTATTTCAGGATTGCCCTGGTAAGCAAAATAATCTTTCATTACATTCCAGGCCAGCTCATGGGTAAATTCAAAAGACTGGATAAGCCCTTGTTTTTCGAGTTCTGAGAGTTCTCGTTTTTTGCTTAAGTCTGTCGCCTTATTCAATTGGATCAAGGCTTTTTCAAAATTCTTAAAGCGCTGATGCCATCTAATATCTTCTCCGGCCATTCTTGCAGGTTTCTTTTACAAATGTAACTATAAAAATACATTCTAAAATTCCTGGTGCTGAAAGCAGACATAGAAATAAAAATCCTTACTATATTAAAATGTAAAACTAAAAGAATGGAATACCCTCTTATTTTACTTTGAAGCTAAAGAGCCAGTGCTGTTCGTAAATAAAATGGCAGGTGATTTTTGAGAACATTCCTTCATTTTCAGCATTTATATAATTTACTTCTCTTCCTGTCAGTTGGTTTCAACCTTTGAGCCTTCTGCAAATGCTGAAATCTTTTTAGGGTACCTCTCCTTTCCTCATAGGATTTGCCATACTTGTACCATGGAGGCATTAATCTCAATTTGATGTTGTTTACGTTTCATAGCGATGAAAAGATGTTTTGATTTTAACAATGATCTGGACCTTGAGAAAAATGAAGATTTAATCCAGGGTACTCATGCTTGGCAAAATGGCTGGTTCGGGACTGGATATGAACGGCCTTAATTTCATTCAGCGAATCATGTGGCGGCGGGGGCAGATAAGAAAATTTGTGAAGAATAATATCAAAATCAAATAGGGCGTATTGTTCTTGAAATTACCTTATTTTGCCAAAATTAAATGCCGGACTCCGGGGAAGCGTTCGACCCTACTCAACCCGCTTTCTCCCGGAACCGGCATTCTTGCTTATATTAATCTCAAATCCTGCATAATGTAAATAAGATGCGGATTGGTGTTGGCATTAAATTCTTCCCTTAGGCTTTTTAGTTTTTTTTCAATGGCACTTTTACTGTTAGGCCTAATATTCATGCTCTTCAGTTTTTCCTGAATTTCATCTTGGGAAAATCCCTTCGCCAGGTATTTAACAATATTTATTTCAAAATCGTCTAAAGCAAGCAGGTTGTTCTGTTTCAATATCTTTTCAATAGAAGGTGAGTTGTAGGCCATATCTCTGTTAAGGCTTTTAATAGCCTCCTTCAATTCTTTTAGTCCATTGCGGTCTTTACATACATAAGCCTCTATATGCCCAGATTCCCAAAGTTCTTTTACCGTTTGCGGATGATCTTCAATAGAGTTTACCAATACCTTTAGTTCCGGATTTTCAGTTTTCAACAGTGCAATAAGTTCTTTTCCGGATTTAATTTTTTCCTGCCGGTGATCTTGTTTAAATGAAAGATCACAAATAAGCAAATCAAAAGGT
This sequence comes from Autumnicola aciditolerans, assembly GCF_041679265.1. Taxonomy (NCBI): domain Bacteria; kingdom Pseudomonadati; phylum Bacteroidota; class Flavobacteriia; order Flavobacteriales; family Flavobacteriaceae; genus Autumnicola; species Autumnicola aciditolerans. The sequence goes on along the minus strand of NZ_JBGFSM010000005.1, from coordinate 4,186 downwards.
TCATTCTCCTGAGATGCTTTTTTTGCCATAAGCCATGCCTTGTCGCAATATTGAGCATGATGGGCTTCGGGAATTTTAAGCTCCTTTAAAACAGAGGCTACAGCATGATTGATGCTGTCCATATCTTCTGCTACTAAAACTTTTTTAAACATGCTGGAAAACTAAATGGGGATCTGGATTAAAACTTTTAAACCTTTGCCCGGTTCGGTTTCAAAATTAAGCTTTCCTTTTACTGAAAAAATACGGTTTTCCATATTTTGAATGCCATTTCCCGATTTTAGGCTATTATTCAAAAATCCAATTCCGTTATCCGAATATTGAACATTTAATAAATTTTTATCCTCAGAAAATATGATTGCCACTAAACTTGCCTTGCTGTGTTTATTCATATTGATCATCATCTCCTGCAGCACCCGGTAAAGAATAATTTTTTTCTCAGGATTAAGTCTATTCCAGTCAATGCTGTTTTCACCACGTATGATAATCCTGGAGTTTTCTGTAGTAGAAATTAAAGTAGATAGTAAATGCGGAAGATAGTTTTGGTCCAGTGGAATGCTGCTGTTCTCGCGTGAAATATTTCTCGTGCGATGATAAATATGTTCCAGTTTATCCATCAGGTCAGTTGGTGCAATTCCCTGCATTCCACCCATTACATTATAGAGATCATTAGCTAATTCGTCGTGGATCTTCTTTGAAATCCTGGTCTCTGTTTGGTGAGCTTGCCTGATCTTTTCCCTGCTATGCTTTTGTTTTAAATAATAAAATCCGAAGCCGCTGCTTATAAATATCAGCAAGCCTCCCAGGGATGTGATGATAATTTTGTTTTTTAATTCTTTTGCTTCAACTTTTTGCTGAGTTGTCTCCGCTTCCAGGTGGTCAATTTCATCCTGTTTCTGCTCTTCGTCATATTTAATCTTGGCAAAAGTATTTTTGGCCTTAAGATTTGCATTTTGAAGGCTGTCGTTTAAGCTTATATATCTACTGGTGTATTTTTTTGCTTTTTTAGCTGAAGAGAGTTTAATGATACTTTTTAAGGCATTCAGTTCTGAATTAGGACTGGCATTCTTTTTTGTGTTTTCCAGCCATTTTAAAGAATAAGCCAGTGCCTTATTAGGTTCTTTATTTTCGAAGTAATTAGAAAGATGTTCATAACTGGAGTTTAACCCATCCAGCTCGTTGTTCTTTAACCGAATGTTTAGAGCTTAAGTAAGCTCTTCAATCACGCTGGCCGTGGAATCCTGTATCCATCTGGTGTAGGCATAGTTATCTATAAATCGCGCTTCTGAGTTTTCATTAACATGATCTGCATTTTTCAAAATCTCTTCGAAAGTTTCCAGGGCCTTTTCATATTCAGCTTCATTTCGCATAACCAGTGCTATATTATTGAGATATGACAGGCTGTCCTCCAGAGATGCTGAATATTTCATGGCATTTTTATATTCCCTGATAGCATCTTTTGGGAAACCCCGGTTGCTGTAAGAGATAGCGATTAAATTATAAGCGCTACTGATAAAAGCGGAATCCTTATCCCTGGAAAGCAATCTTAAAGCTGTGGTGGCATTCTCCTGACTTCCAACATAATCTGCCATTCTGGCCTGGGCATTGGCCATTTCAAGGGAACGTTTGCCCGCCCTTATACTATCGCCAACACTTAAAAATCTTTGCCTGGAAAGAAAGTAATTTCGGAAAGCTTCTTCCGAGTTATTGAGATTTCGATAAACAGTAGCTTTACGGTAATAACCCAGCGCCTCAAAATAGGTATTTTCACTCTTCCCGGCCTGCCGGATCATTCTTTCCGAATAAGCCATGGAACTGTCATATTCCTTCAGCTTGTTAAACGAATGGATAATCCCGTCCAGAAGATAGAACTTTATTGTATCATTATTAATTTTTCCCAGTCGAATCCCTTCTTTAAAATGAACCAGCATTTTGGAAGGGTCTTTAATTTTTAAACCTCTTTGGAAGTAAGCTTCTGCGGAATCTTCTCTTATTTCAAAAGGATTGTTTTTTGTGGATTCATTGCAGCCGAAAAAGATCAGGAAGAGCATCGGGAGCATTAAAAAATATCGGGGCCATTTCATAGCTGCGAAAATAGAAAAGACTAACATATCCGAAAACTGAAAAGTCCAGGAATTTTACGGGAAACCGTAAGGAAGTTTTACATGCTAAAATTATGTTTGTGCCAGAAGGCGTTAGTTTTAGTCATTGCTCTTTTTCAATTTTAAAACTACAATCTCACGCTAAAAAAAATTTCCCCGTTTTTGAGATTGAAATGGATTAAAAACCTTTATTAATGAAAAAAATTTCTCTTTTAATTTTAGCAAGTATACTGCTTGCAAGCTGTTCTTACCGAATTACTGATTTTACCATTATTTCAACAAAGAATGTTGATCTTTCAAGAGCGGGCTCCTTCACCCGTGCCAAGGCGAGAAATGAGGGTGTTGATAAGATACATATCATTCTGTGGATTCCCTTCGGAAGGCCTCATTTAAAAGAAGCCATAGATCGCGCGATAGAAGCTACTCCAGGTGCCGTTGCCCTGGTAGATGGGGTTGTTTATTCTAAATCGTGGTGGGCAATTCTATACGGACAGTCCAAAATTGTAGTGGAAGGAACACCTCTAGTTGACCCTTCATTAGCAAGTACTCAAAAGATGCCGGAATATTCCATAGCGAAACTTGATAATAATGGGGAGGTAAAGGAAATAGTCGAAATCTCGAAAGAAGAGTATTCTAAAATGAAGAGTGAAATTTCACGCGATATGACTGCTAAACAATTCAGATCAACTTCTGAATTATAAAGATATCAGGAAGTATGAAATTTGCCCCTGGATTATACCTGTTTCCTCACTACTTTTTTACCCAACACAGGTTCTTTGGGCACACCTGTACATGAGTTAAGATCACCCTTTTCCGGTCAAAAAAACACCTCCAAAAGCCTGCAAATAATATTTTATGCGTCACGAATTGACGCAAGCCATGATCACCTTTGAAACATCCGACCCGGCAGAAATTCTTCCGGAATGTAGGGTGACAGGAGAACGGAAGCTGGGGCGGATTTTTTTACTGAATCTAATAAGACTGATCCTATGAACTACGGAAATAACACAGAACCTAATCTCTTACCCGGTTTTCAACTTAAAGATCTCATCGATAAGTGGGGCTATCTCAACCATAAAATGTTGTACATGAGCTATTTTGGAAAGTACCCCAGCACCACCACTTTTGGAGAGGTGGATCTAAAAAAGTTTCACGTCGGGTTTCCTAAGCGGTTTCAGGAGAAAATCGAGGGTTATCATTATGAAAAGCATTCGGTGCGGGAAGCCTGGAAAAATGAATACCTCTATGTGCTGCAAAACAGCATCATACTGGAAAAGACGAATGATGAGGTCATCCTTAATTATAAAAATGAACATGATGAGCTGCTTAAGGAGGTCATCCATTTTATTGAAGAATTGGAGCAGAAAGAGAAAAACAAGGCACAGATCAATCTTATTATTTCTCAGCCTCATGGATTGGACAATAAAAAAGTGGATTTTGTCAAGCCACAGCTTGATCTGTCTTTGAGTTACAACGATGGCTTCGATACTTTTCACCAGAAGATGCTGGATATCCTACAGGAAGAAGGCAAAAGCGGTCTCCACCTGCTCTATGGAAAACCCGGCACCGGGAAGAGCACCTACATACGGCACCTGTGCGGACTGGTAGAAAAGAAGATCGTCTTTCTTCCGGGACAAATGGCGCAGAATCTTGACAACATCCTTATGACCCGCTATTTGATGAAAAATCCTAATTCCATCCTGGTCATAGAAGATGCCGAAGAGCTGGTGGTTTCCCGTGATCAAAAACGCAACTCCAACCTGGCCATGATCCTCAACATCACCGACGGGATCCTGGGAGAATCCCTGGGCATTCAAATCATTGCCACCTTTAACACAGATGTTCAAAACATCGATCCCGCCCTTAAACGCAAAGGCCGTTTGAAATCAGCATATGAATTCAAGGCGCTTTCTTCTGCAAAAGCCAACAGGCTACTACAGGAACAACAAATGGACTATTCAACAGATGAAGAGATGACCCTGGCAGAGATCTATAACATCAGTGAAGAAGTGTTTATTTCAACTGAAAAGTATACCACTATTTCATTTCAAAAGTATACCATTTTAAATTAATTAACAACGGTATCC